>NZ_BAAATE010000019.1:0-181699 GCF_039533245.1 Nonomuraea recticatena
CACTCGGGAGGGTGTGGGAGAGTAGGTCGCCGCCGCGCAATCTTTGTATGGAAGGGCTTCACCCGTTGGGTGGGGCCCTTTCTGCATTTCCGGGGTCTTTTCTGTTGTTCGGACGGGCTTTTGCTTCGTGCGCGTTTCTCCGATCAGGTGGACATCCCCCTCGACCGGTACATGCAGCCTCACCACCGCTCGGTCGCCGTTCTCCTCGGGCAGCCACGTCGGGCTCATGGGCTTGGCGGACACCATCACCGCCACACGCTTCTGATCGAGATCCCGAGGTGGCTCGGTGTGGTGGTGAAGTGCTTCGCAAGGCGTTCGAAACCGGACGTCGGTCGTCTGTAAGGTCCTCGCCGCACGCTCGCTCCAACGACGTATCCAAGGGGCGGGACCATGCGCAGTCGACGTGTACCAGCAACAGCCATCGCCATGGCACTCTCAGCAGCGACACTCGCGCAAGGGATCGCGCATGCCGACCCGCGCCCGCGAGACATCGCCGTCGGCACCCGGCTCGCGGCCAGGACCAACCCGGCCGTCCAGCTGATCGGGATGTCCTACAGCGGGACGGTCATGGTTCCCTCGCCCGTCCCCACCGCGGCTTTCACCGCGCTGTTCGCCAAGGCGGAGAAGCACGCGAAGGCCGGCCGCATCCCGGCTGACCATCAGAGCCAGGTCAAGTGGGTGCTCAGGACGGCGTCGCGGAACGTGGGAAAGTACCTCGTGCCAGGTAAGCCCGCCAGGAAGGCGGCCACCGAGGTCAGCTCCATCTGCACGGGCTGGTGGATCACGCCCGACGGCTACATGGTGACCGGGGCGCACTGCGTGGCCACGGACAACACCCTTCTCCGCCAGCGGTTCGCCGGGCTGGCGCTACCCAAGGTGATCGAGGCTGACGTGCGCGGCTTCCTCAAGAGCGTGGCGGGGTTCGCCCAGCCCGACGACGGCATGGCGAAGCTGGCCAGGACGCTGTTCACGGCCTACGACCTGAAGGCGATGCGGGTGACGGGCGTGCGGAAGCGGCTCGCCGTCAAGATGCACGACGGGAAGGGCAGGATCAGCGTTCGCGCTCTCGGGCTGGTCGCCAAGGGCAGCGATTATCCGGGGGTGGACTTCGCACTGCTGCGGATGAAGGGGGCGCGTAACCTCCCGACGCTGTCGCTCGGGCGGGACGGCGATGTCAGGGTGGGCGACTACCTCTACATCAGCGGGTTCCCCGGCATCACGGTGTTCAACGCGACGCTGGACGAGCGGTCGAGGATGTATCCGTCGCTGACCGAGGGCGCGTACAACGTGAAGCGCACGACGGTGAGCGGCGTGCCGTACCTGCAGGCGCAGGCGCCGTCCTACGGAGGGAACTCCGGCGGGCCGGTGTTCAGCAAGGAGGGGAAGGTCGTCGGCACGCTGATCGCGGGTGCCCGGCAGGTGGACGGCGCGGACACGGAGAACGCGAGCTTCGTGCTTCCTGTGGGCGTCATCAGGAAGCGGCTGGCGGCGGCGGGGGTGGCGCCGGTGATGTCGGAGACGTCCAAGGTGTACGACGCGGCGCTCGACGACTACTTCGCCGGGCGGAACAGCCGGGCGCTGGAGAGGTTTCTCCGGGTGCGAGAGCTGTACCCCGCGCACCCGTATGTCGGCGCCTTCATCACCGAGCTGAAGTCGTCTCGCTGAAGTGGCTGGGCTGAGATCGCCGCTGGGCGAAGCCGAAACCGTCCCGGCGAGATGCTCAGATCGGGGCTGCCGACCGACCCTCTGAGAGATCGCCGGGAACCCCATGGCTCCCGGCGGCATGCCCCGGCGATCGCGGGACCTGAAGGACATCCCCCAAGGATCGGCGACGCCGTGAGGAGAAACGGCTGATGACGCGGGGCCCAGGCGAGATCGGCGGGGGAGCCCCTGGAAGCCGCCGGTGCCTCGAAGGAGGCGCCGGCGGAGACTCAGGGAGCGACCTCGGTGCAGCGGGTCAGGGGAGGACCAGGAGGGCGTCGCCCACCGCGCGCTCTCCTCCGTCGGAGGGCTGGTTGACGACCTTGCCGCCGACGACCATCGCGGTCGAGCCGCCGCCGTCGAGGTTGATCGCCTGGACCGCGCCCAGCCACTTCATCAGCTGCGCCGCCTCGATCATGTTCGCGCCCACCGTGATGCCCGGCTTGCGTCCGTCGACCGTGGCGAGCACCAGCCCGCCCGACCTCGTCACGCCGAGGAGGGTGCGCGGGTGGCGGCGGAGGATCATGTTGACCGAGTCGTGGCCGTCGCGCTTGGCGGTCACCTTGATGCGGCCGTTGCGGATGAGCCCGACGCCGCCGCCGATCACGCTGACGTCGGGGGTGAGGGCGATCCTGCGCCCCGTGCGCTCGTCGATGACCTTGGTGTCGACGGTCACGCTCCACTTCTCCCACGCGTGCTCCCACAGCCAGTCGGCCGCCGCGCCCGCGCCGTGCAGGATCCGCGCGCCCTTGGGTACGGCGCCGCCCGCCGTCCGCAGGGCGATGACCTTGCCTGAGGCGTCGAGGACGGCCTCGGCGCCGCCGTTGGCCGGGGTCTTGGCGCCGTACTCCTCGGTGTAGAGGATGAGTTCGTCCGTGGTGCCGAGCCGGTTGACGCCGTTGATGTCGAGGCGGGTGCCGTCCTGGGAGATGGCGGACATCTTGGTGGTGAGCTCGGTGATGCGGGCCGTACGGCCCTTGAGGACGACGGCCGAGCGGCCGGGGACGGCCTCGCTGAGCAGCCTGCCGCCGACCACGGAGATGCCGACGGGCTCGCCGCGCAGCGCCGGAGAGGTGTGGATGTTGAAGAAGCCGCCGTTGACGGCGGCGATCGCCTTCCGCGCACTGGCCATCGAGGAGGTGGTCTCGCGCTTGGCGACGCTCGTGCCGAGGCTCGCGGCGTAGGAACCCCGGAACCTGCGCGGGTCGACGGTGAGGACCTGCATCTGCCAGGGGCCCGTCGTCTTCACCCCGTCGTCGCCGAGGTAGTCGGCGCGGGCCTTCACCCCCGCGTCGGACAGCTCCTTGGCCGCCTTGACGGCCTTGTCCTTGTCCTTCAGCGGCCAGAGCCCGACGCGGACCATGAAGATCTCCTCGGACGGGTCGTCCGAGACCGCGGGACGGACCACGCGCTGCACGCTGGCGGTCTGGCCCGCCGCCTCCACCTCGGCGGCCTTCGCCTCGGCGGTCTCGCGTCTGCCGTAGTCGCGCCCGCTGGGCATGAGCACGGTGACGGTGTAGCCGTCGTTGGCGGTGCCGGTCGCGACGCTGTAGAGGTCGATGCCGCCGCCGACGCTCTTGTGCGTCTTCGCCGGCAGCCCGCGCTCGCCGAGGGGGAACCTCGTCGAGGGGAAGGGAGCCGACACCTCCTCTGCCGTGGCGGGCACCGCAACGGTGACCGTGAGAGCGGCGGCCATGGCAAGGCCGACGAGGGTGCGTCGAGACATGAAAAACTCCCCAGAAGGACGGCAACCGATCCATACTGGCGAGATCAACAGCGCCCAGTCAGCCGAACACGCAGACCAGGTAAGACAGTTACCTAATTGACACGACAATGCCGGGATTCAGCTGCGGTGGGTGACCATCCGGGGTTACCTTTCGGTAAGCCGCTTTCCAATGAGTTCGAGCGGCACATCATCCCGAGAGGCAGCCGACATGGGGCTGAGCATCCTCCTTGTGATCATCGCGAGCGTTGTCCTGGGATTCATTCTCGGCGCGTTCGTGGCGCGTCCCCGGCGGTGGGACATGTACATCTGCGCGGACGACACGATCCACGCCGACGCGACGCGGGATCACGGCAGGTGAACAACGAGCCGGGCGCAAGCCGTACGGAATCTGGGTCCAGTGCGGCTTGCGCCCTATAATGGGGTCATGACAATCGGCATGTGGTGGTGGCCGCCCGACGGCCCCTGACTTCCACATGCGTGAAGGCCGTCTCCGGACGGCCTTTCGTGGTCTCTGGGGACGCTTGCGAAAGGACCCCAGAATGAACCACACCGTGCTCACAGGTGACCGCCCGACAGGCCCGCTCCACCTGGGCCACTATTTCGGCACGCTGGCCAACCGGGTGCGGCTGCAGGAGCTCCATCAGATGTACGTCCTGGTCGCCGACTACCAGGTGATCACCGACAGGGACGTGCCGGGCCGGATCCAGCACAACATCACCGAGCTGCTGCTCGACTACCTCGCGATCGGGCTCGACCCGGCCAAGGTGACGATCTTCCAGCACAGCGCCGTGCCCGAGCTCAACCAGCTGCTGCTGCCGTTCCTCTCGCTGGTCAGCGTGGCGGAGCTGAAGCGCAACCCGACCGTCAAGGACGAGATCGCGCACAGCTCGCAGAGCGCGGTCAGCGGGCTGATGTTCACCTACCCCGTGCACCAGGCGGCCGACATCCTGTTCTGCAAGGGCACGCTGGTGCCCGTCGGCAAGGACCAGCTGCCGCATGTCGAGGTGACCAGGTTGGTCGCGCGCCGCTTCAACGAGCGCTACGCCCCGGTCTTCCCGCTGCCCGAGGCCATGATGGGCTCGGCGCCGCTGCTCAAGGGCCTCGACGGCGGCAAGATGAGCAAGAGCAGGGGCAACGCGATCGCGCTGAAGGCCACAGCGGACGAGACCGCGGCCGTGATCAGGGCCGCCCGCACCGACGCCGACCGGCACATCACCTACGACCCTGAGCGCAGGCCCGAGGTGGCCAACCTGCTCACGCTGGCCGGGCTCTGCCTCGGCCGCGCGCCCGAGGAGATCGCCGAGGAGATCGGGGACGGCGGAGCCGCGCGGCTCAAGCGGCTGCTCACCGAGGCGGTCAACGAGTTCCTCGACCCGATGAGGAAGTTGAGGTCCTCGCTGGACGCCGCCGACGCGCGCGAGGTGCTGACGGCCGGCAACGCCAGAGCGAGGGAGCGGGCCGTACTGACGCTGGAGGAGGTCAGGCAAGCCATGGGGTTCTAGCCGGCGCGGGTGGCGATCGGCCCGCTGTCTGAGACAGCCTCGGTGGCCACCTGTCGAACGTGGGCCGGCGATCAACCAAAGCAGGACCTGCTCAGTGGGCCTGGTAGACCTTGCGCAGGGTCTCGTGCACCGTCCACGTGGTCTTCGCGCCCTCGGGCAGGAGGCACACGTCGCCTGGGCCGACCTCGACGCGCTGCCCGTCGTCGGTCTCGATCGTGGCCCGCCCCGACAGGACGACGAAGATCTCGTCGCGCTCCACGTCGGTCACGACGCCAGGGGTGATCTCCCAGATGCCGCGCCCCTCGTCGAGCTCGGCGACCGAGGTGACGGGGGTTCCTGAGACGATCTGGGAGGGGTCGAGCGGATCGGGCTCGAGCCGGACGTCGGCGACGCGCATGACGCGGATCAACGGTTCTCCCTGCGGAAGGATTCGAGGGCCAGGAGGGCGACGTGGAGCGAAAGGCACGACTCCACGTCGTCGAGGTCGGTGTCGAGGATGCGCTCGAGGCGGCGAAGCCGGTCGTAGAAGGCGGGGCGCGACAGGTGCGCCTTCTGGGCGGCGACCGCCTTGTTGCGTCCGGCGTCGAGGTAGATGCGCAGGATGCGGGTGAGGTCGCCGCCGCGCTGGGCGTCGTGCGCGAGCAGCGGCCCCAGCTCGCGTTCGGCGAACGTCTGGATCCTGGCGTCGTCGCGCAGCAGATGGAGCAGGCCGCGCAGGCGCAGGTCGGGCAGGCGGTAGTAGGGCCTGCCGTCGGGCTGGCGGACGGCCACGTCGGCGACCTGCTCGGCCTCGAGGAAGCTGCGCCGCACGTCGCGGACGGACTCGACCGCAGAGCCCGCGGCCAGCACGAACGTCGAGCCCGGCTTCCACATCGCGCGCAGGCGCTCGGCCAGCGCGGTGAGCGCCGGCTCGACCTGCGTGCGCGGCGGCAGCGGGAGCAGCACACCGACGCGGTCCTGGTCGAGCGCGCCGACGAGGGCGGGCAGCTTGGCGTCGCGGCAGACAGAGGCGGTGGCCTCGGCCAGCTCGCCGAGCAGTGCCTGGCCGTCGAGCGCCTGGTCGACGGGGTCGACCAGGCGCAGGACCACGCTGACGAGCTTGCGTCCGGTGAGCGGCACGCCCACCGCGCGGGCGCGGGCGGCGGCCTCGTCGGGGTCGGCGTAGGCGTGGGTGAGGATGCCGGTGATGATCGTGCCGTGCGCCTGGCGTTCGAGCGACTCCTGGTGGCGCTCCAGCAGGCGGCCCAGCGCCAGCGTGGTGGCGGCGCGCTCGGCCAGCACCATCTCGCGGGGGCCCGGCGGGGCGTCGCAGAGCAGGATGAGCCGTCCCCAGTCCTGGCCGCGGGCGCCGACGGTGGTGACCAGCCAGCCCGAGGAGGCGTCGTAGGAGGTGCGCTCCTGCGGGGCGACCGCGCGCGACCTCGACTCCCATCCGGCCAGCAGCACACCGGTGTCGCGGCCCGCCGACTCGCAGGCCAGTACCTGGTGGGCGAGGTTCTCCAGCAGCACGGGCCGGCCGGAGAGCCTGGAGACCTGGGCGAGCACCTCGGCGGGCGAGGCGCCCTCCACCGACAGCTCGGTGAAGACCTCGTGCAGCTGCTCGGAGGCGCGCAGCTCCTCCAGCTGGATGTCGATGATCCTGGCGTGGACAGACTCGGTGATCTGCACGAAAGGGGTCTCGCGGGCCAGCACGATCAGCGGCAGGCCGTGCTCCTCCGCCGCCTTGACCACCGCGCGCGGCAGCTCGCGGACGAACCTGCGGCCCAGCTCCACGACCAGCCCGGCGGCGCCGACGGCCGACAGCTCGCCGATGTAGGCGGCCAGCTTCTCGGGATCTTCGGGCAGGGCGACGCCGGTGGTCAGAACCAGCTCGCCGCCGCGCAGCAGGTGTGCGATGTCGGCGATCTCGCCCACGTGCACCCACCGCACCCGGCTGTCGAGCCGATCCGCGCCTGCGACCACGCGGGGATTGCCCCTGCGAACGGTCTCCAGGGACAGAACGTCGGAGATAGTGGGCAGCACGTGTGGAGCCTATCCGATCAGGATGTAACTATGGCTACCACGACATTTACACGATGTCGCGCGAACCATTCTATGTCCGCGTACCGGCTCACGCCCTCAGATCATCGTCGGTGTACTCGTGGGCGGGCGCCTGTTCCCGCAGCTCAACGCGGCGGATCTTGCCGGAGATCGTCTTGGGGAGGTCGCCGAACTCCAGGCGGCGCACGCGCTTGTAGGGGGCCAAATGCTCGCGGGCGTACGACAGGATCGAACGGGCCGTCTCGGCCGTCGGCTCGAAGCCGGGGGCCAGCGTGACATAGGCCTTCGGCACGGCCAGCCGTACCGGATCGGGGGCGGGGACGACCGCGGCCTCGGCCACCGCCTCGTGCTCCAGCAGCACGCTCTCCAGCTCGAACGGCGAGATGCGGTAGTCGGAGGCCTTGAAGACGTCGTCGGTGCGGCCGACGTAGGTGATGTAGCCGTCGGCGTCGCGGCTGGCCACGTCGCCGGTGTGGTAGTAGCCGGCCTGGTCGCTCTCCCGCCCGACATATCCGGACATCAGGCCGAGGGGGCGGCGGTCGTCCAGCGGGAGGCAGATCTCGCCGTCGTCGCCAGGCTCACCGGTCACCGGGTCGAGCAGGGCGATGTCGTAGCCGGGCAGCGGCAGGCCCATCGAGCCGGGCTTGACAGGCAGGCCGGGGACGTTGCCGATCTGCGCGGTCGTCTCCGTCTGGCCGTAGCCGTCGCGGATGGTGATGCCCCACGCTTTGGCGACCTGGTCGATGATCTCGGGGTTGAGCGGCTCGCCCGCGGCGACCGCGGTGCGCAGCGGGAGCCGCCACGCGCCGAGGTCCTCCTGGATGAGCATCCGCCACACCGTCGGCGGCGCGCAGAAAGTGGCGACGTTCTCCGTCCTGAGCACCTCGAGCAGCTCGGCGGCGGAGAAGCGCTGGTAGTCGTGGACGAGCACGGTCGCGCCCGCGTTCCACGGGGCGAAGACGTTGCTCCACGCGTGCTTGGCCCAGCCGGGGGAGGAGACGTTGAGGTGCACCTCGCCAGGCCGTACGCCGATCCAGTACATCGTCGACAGGTGACCGACGGGGTAGGACAGGTGCGTGTGCTCGACCAGCTTGGGCTGGGAGGTCGTGCCCGAGGTGAAGTAGAGCAGCAGCGTGTCGTCCGCGCGGGTGACGCCGTCGGGCGTGAAGCCCTCCTCCCCGTAGGAGAACGACAGCCAGCCCTCCGCCTCACCCACGGAGATCTTCGTGTACGACCCGCCGGTGAACTTGGCCGCGTCCGCCGCGTTGGCGATGACGTGCGCGACCGCGCCGCGCTCGACCCTGTCGGCGACGTCCTTGGCCGACAGCAGCGTCGTGGCGGGGATGACCACCGCGCCGAGCTTCATCGCCGCCAGCAACGCCTCCCACAGCTCGGCCTGGTTGCCGAGCATGAGCAGGATGCGGTCGCCACGCCGTACGCCCTGCTCGCGCAGCCGGTTGGCGACCTGACCCGAGCGTCTGGACAGCTCGGCGAAGGTGTAGGAGACCCTGCCCACGATCTTGAGCGCGACGGCGTCGGGGGTCTCGGCGGCCAGCACGCCGTCGAACCAGTCGAGCGCCCAGTTGAACTCCGCGGGCCTGGGCCAGCGGAAGTCGCGGCGGGCGGTGGCGTAGTCAGCCTGCAGCAGGAAGTCTCTGGCGGCGCGGAAATCGCTCATGCTGGCGATCCTGCTACGTGACCAGCCGCCTCTCAAGGCCATCGAGCACGCAGGCGAGTCCGAAGGCGAAGTTCATCTCGCGGACCGCCGCGGGTTCGTGGGCGGCGTACTCCTCCGCGCGGGCGATGAGGTCGGGATAGTCGGCCGCGACCGTCTTGACGGCCTCGCGCATGCTCTCGGCGTCGTAGTTCTTCTCCGCGGCCGCGTTCGTCCACACGACCTCGGGGATGGCCGAGCCGAAGACGAAAGCGGTGATCGCCGCCCCCGCGTAGTCCTCCTCGAGGCCGCGGAAGCCCGCCTGGTGCAGCCCCTTGCGCAGCAGTTCGGCCGCGCGCAGCGCGTTGGGGCCGATGGCGGGCAACTTGCCGAGCAGTCCGGCGAGCCATGGATGACGCAGGATCACCTTGCGCATGCCGTGCGCGAAGGCCCACCCGGTGTCGCGCCAGCCGGCCGAGTCGGGGTCGGGGACCGACATCTCGCCCCAGACCTCGTCGTAGACCAGCTCAAACAGCTCGTCCTTGTTGGCCACGTGCCAGTAGAGGCTCGTGGCGCCGGCGCCGAGCCTGGCGCCGAGCTTGCGCATGCTCAGCGCGTCGAGGCCCTCGGCGTCCAGTATCTCGATCGCGGCCCTGACGATCTGGTCGCGGGTCAGGCCCTGCGCCTTCCCCTGGCGGGGCTCGCGAGTCCAGACGGAGGCGAACTGCTTGGCGGTCACAGGACCAGCATAAATCCGCTCGCACAGTGTGCGAGCTTGTCGTACAGTGTGCGAGTGAACTCGAACACTGTACGAGACCCTCGTCGTTGGTGGTCCCTCGTCGTCCTCTGCCTGGCGCTGATGCCGCTCGTGGTGGACAGCACCGTCCTCAACGTGGCGATCCCCACCCTCATGCAGGACCTGGGCGCCAGCCCCTCCGAGATCCAGTGGATCCTCGACTCCTACGTGCTGGTCTTCGCGGGCCTGCTGCTCACCGCGGGCAGTCTCTCCGACCGGTACGGCAGGCGCCGCTTCCTCGTCATCGGCCTCGCCCTGTTCGGCGGCGCCTCCCTGGTGGCCGTGCTGGCCGTCGAACCCTGGCAGCTCATCGCCGCCAGAGGGCTGATGGGCGTGGGAGGGGCGATCCTCATGCCCTCGACCCTGTCCATCCTGATCACGACCTTCGACGACGACGAGCGGCGCAAGGCCATGGCCGCGTGGAGCGCCGTCGCGATGATCGGCGTGATCGCCGGGCCCATCGTGGGCGGCCTGCTCATCGAGCACTACTGGTGGGGCTCGGTGTTCCTGCTCAACGTCCCCATCTCGGTGGTCGGCATCATCGCCGCCCTCGTGCTGATGCCCGAGACCAAGGGGCCGGCCCGCAGCCTCGACCCGCTGGGCGTGGTGCTCTCGATCGTCGGCCTGGTCTCGCTGGTCTACGTGGTCATCGAGCGGACGTGGAACCCCGTCATGATCGCCGTGGCCGTGCTGGCGCTCGGCGGATTCCTGATGTGGGAGCGCAGGTCGGCCAGCCCGATGCTGCCGCTGGGCCTGTTCAGGAGCCGCAACTTCAGCGGGTCGTCGTTCTCGATCCTGCTGATGTCGTTCGGGTCGGGCGCGGTGATGCTGATGCTGACGCAGTACCTGCAGTTCGTGCTCGGGTACGGCGCGGCGCAGGCGGGGCTCGCGCTGCTGCCGTACGCGGTCTCGGCGGCGATCTTCAACGGAGTGGGCGCCGCGCTCGGGCAGAAGGCCAGCAACAAGACGCTGATCGTCGCGGGCATGCTGATCATGGGTGTGTCGTTCGTGGTGATGGCCATGAGCACCGGTTACTGGTCGCTGTTCGTGGCCTTCCTCGTCATGGGCGCGGGCGGCGGGATCGCGGGGCCCGCGGCGTACGCGACGCTCATGGGGGCGGTGCCGATGGAGCACGCCGGTGTCGGGTCGGCGCTCAACGACACCATCCAGCAGGTGGGCATGGCCCTCAGCATCGCGGCGCTCGGCAGCGTGCTGGCGGGGGTGTACACCTCGGCGATGCCCTCGACCGCGCCCGAGGCGGCCCAGGAGTCGATCGCGAACGCCGTGCTGCTCGGGCCCGAGGTGGCGGCGGCGGGCAGGGAGGCGTTCAGCACGGCGATGGCGACGGGGTCGTGGATCGGGGCGGTGTCGTGCGTGGCGGCGGCGTGCCTGGCGATGGCCGTCCTGCGCTCGAAGGCCCCCGCGGCGGCCCCGGTGCCGGCCGAGGTGTGACCCCCGGTCGCCCGGGGTGCCGCTCGTTCACCAGGTCGTTCTCTGTTCAGTCGCCGATCACCAGACACGACAGAGATCGCAGGAAAGCTACAGTTGCTCCATGCATGGGGGCGATGATCTGGTTCTCGGACGCCGCCTGCAGGCGGCGCGGGAGCGGGCTTTCGTGGGGCGGGAGGAGGAACTCGCCGTCTTCGACGCGGCGCTGCGTGGCGGCTGCAGCGTCGTGTACGTGTACGGTCCCGGCGGCGTCGGCAAGTCCACGCTGCTGCGCCGCTTCGCCGAGCACGCGGCCGCGACCGGGCGATCGGTCACGACGGTGGACGGGCACACGCTGGATCCGGTGCCGGCCTCCTTCGAGGCCGAGGCCGAGGCCGCGTCGGTGCTCGGCGACGAGGGCGCGGTGCTGCTCATCGACACCTTCGAGCGCGTGCAGGGTCTGGAGGGCTGGCTGCGCGAGCGGTTCCTGCCCCGCCTGCCGGTCGACGCGGTGGTCGTGGTGGCCGGGCGCGTGCCGCCGGACCTGATGTGGCAGGCCGACCCGGCCTGGGCCGGCGCGCTGCGCGTGCTGCCGCTGCGCGACCTGCGGCCGGCGGAGGCGGAGGCGCTGCTGGACGCACGCGGCGTGAGCGATGAACTGCGCGGGCCGCTGTTGGCCTTCGCCGGCGGTCATCCGCTGGCCCTGTCGCTGGGCGCCGCGGTGGCGGTCCGCGACCGCAAGGCGAGCTCGCGCTGGACGCCTCAGCAGGACGTGGTCGCGACCCTGCTGGACCAGCTCGTGGGCGAGGTGCCCAGTGCGGCGCACCGGCATGCGCTGGAGGTGTGCGCGCACGCGTACGTGACGACCGAGGATCTGTTGCGCGAGGTGCTGCCGGACGACGCCGCGGAGCTGTTCGCCTGGCTGCGGCGGCTGCCGTTCGCGCAGTCGTCGCCGCGCGGGCTGTTCCCGCACGACGTGGTGCGCGAGGTGCTGGAGGCCGACCTGCGCTGGCGCGACCCGCAGGGGTATGCCGACATGCACGAGCGCATCAACGCCCACCTCGCCGCACGCATCCGCGCCGCGCGCGACGCCGACGTGCTGGGCGCCGTCGGCTCGCTGTTCTTTCTGCACCGGACGGTCGGATCGACCGCGGAGTTCCAGAGCTGGAGCGGCGACGGCGAGGTGTACGAGGACGCCTTCCGGCCGCGGGACGCCGAAGCGCTGGTACGGCTGGCCGCCGAGGTGGAGGGCGAGGAGTCGGCCGCCGCCGTCGCGTTCTGGTCCGTCCGCCAGCCGGAGGCGTTCCGCCTCCACCGGCGCACGGCGACGGGCGAGATGGTGGCCGCCTGCTCCTGGCTGCGGCTGTCCGAGCCCTCCGACGAGGAGGCGGCCGACCCGATCGTCGCCACGGCCTGGGCCAACGCCCGCGCCTTCGCACCGCTGCGGCCTGGCGAGCATCTGGCCGTCGGCCGGACCTGGACCCGGCCGGATCACCAGGGCATGTCACCGGTGACGGACCTGATCCAGTGGCGCTCCATCGGCTACTGCCTGCGCGCCGACCGCATGGCCTGGTCGTTCATGGCCATGAGGCACGATGACCCCATGCGCGACTACCTGCGCTACTACGACATCCACGACATAGGGCAACATGCCTGGCTCGGCGGCACCGAGTGGGCCCTGTTCGCGCACGACTGGCGGGCCGTCCCGGCGCAGGCGTGGCTGGACCGGCTCAATCGGCTGCTGCTCACCGGCTCGGAGGAGGCCTCGGCCGCCCCGGCACCCGCGCTGGCCGTGTTGTCGCGTGCGGAGTTCGCCGAGGCCGTACGCAGGGCGCTGAAGACCCTGTCGCGGCCGGGCGAGCTGGCGGGCAACCCGCTCACCAGCAGCAGGATCGTCATCGAGACCGGCTCCGACCCCGCCGCCGCCTTGCGCCAACTCCTCGAACAGGCCGTGGCCAGCGTGGGCGAGGACCAGCGGGCGGTCAAGTTCCACCGGGCCCTGTCGGCCACGTACCTGCACGGGGCGCCGACGCAGGAGATCGCCGCCGAACGCCTCGGTCTGCCCTTCACCACCTACCGCCGCCACCTGCTCGCCGGCGTCGAGCGGGTCTGCGAAGACCTGTGGCACCGCGAGATCCACGGCGCAGCGGGAACCTTGACTGAGAGGCATGGACATGATGGATGAGATCGGTGAGGTCATGGCCGAGCGGCAGGTGGAGGCCGTGGCGGCGGACGGGGCGCGTACCCGGGTGACGGTCAGGTTCGGCCGGCCGTGTCCCGACGCGCTGAGTGAGCACGGCGACTGGTGCTGCCCCCATCAGATCCTGGGCCTGGGCGAGGAGGGCGTCGGGGCGGCGTTCGGCGTCGACTCGCTGCAGGCGCTGCTGCTGAGCGTGTACAAGGCGCGACTGGAGCTGGAGGAGCGGGCGCGGGCCGCGTCGGTCCGGCTGGACTGGCTGGGTTTGCCGGACATCGGCCTCACGGTGGAGCCCGGAGGCCGCCCCTTCTGAACGGCGGGCGGCCCTGACGTGACGGCTTCCTGGACGCGGTCGACGTAGCGTCGTTCGTGCCTGACGCGAACGCGTCACCTTGAACCATGCAGCAGCCTTCACCGTGGTCCCGGCCTCCCCGCCGCGGCCGGCGAGCGGACGGTCACCGGGTGGGGGCCCAGTGGGGGTCCTTGACGTTCTCCAGGCTGGCCAGCTTGTGAACGCGCTCGTCGTGGCCGATCTGCCGCATCAGGTCGGCCACCGACCGGTAGCGTCCGTACTCGTCGGCGTACGTCCCGGGGTCGGGCATGAACTCCAGGTCGGGGTTGTCGGCCACGAAGGTCATGTACTCGTGCTCGGCATGGTCCTCGAACTCCGCGTTCAGCCGGTACGAGGCCTCGGGCCTGACCAGGAACAGCACCCACGAGACGTGGTAGTAGAAGAACGAGATGAACCACGGCGCCACCTTGTGCAGCAGCCAGTTCTGCTTCATCCCGTTGCGCTGGATGAGGTCCTGCATGATCAGCAGGTGCCACTGCTCGTTGTCCTGGTCGGCGCGGGCCTCGACGATCCGCTCGAAGACCCTCTTGGCCAGGACCGACCTGCCCGCGTAACGGTGCACCGCCCAGTAGCCCATCCGCTCCCACGCCTGGTACGGCACGCGGGCGATGACCTCGAGCATGGCGAACTTGGTGAACGAGCCCTGCTTGCCGTACATGAGGTCGACGGGCTTGAACATCATCTTGGCCAGCAGGCTGTAGGCCATGCGCGGCGTGTCGAGCGTCTCGGCCTGCGCGCGGCGGAGAGCGTCGCGGTCGAGCTTGGGCGGTCCTGCGGGGGCCTCGGGGCGGTCGATCGTGATGGTCATCTCTGTCTCCTTCGTTCGATGACCTGATCGTGCTCGACGGGCGGGTGCCCCGGCGTCCGCCGCCGGAGGGCAATGGGCATGCCTCTCGCGATGTAGTGCGGGTCTCCGGCGTACGTCGCCAGGTGCACGGGACATCCCCTAGGGGAGGGGTGTTCGGGAGGGCCCGTTGGACGTCGTTATGTCCAGACATATTCTGTGAGGGCAATGTGTAAGCCGATGTCGCGTCATGCCGACAGTTTGGAGGTGGGATGCGTGGTGGATAACCGGGATACTCGTAGCATGTCGGACCTTCTCGCGCGCCACAGGGCGGTAATCCCCAACTGGGTGGCCCTCTACTACAACGAGCCCATCGAGATCGTCAGCGGCAAGGGCAACCGTGTCGTCGACGCCTCGGGCAAGAGCTATCTCGACTTCTTCGCCGGGATCCTCACCAACATGATCGGGTACGACGTGCCCGAGGTGCGTGAGGCCGTCGAGCGTCAGCTGGCCACCGGAGTGGTGCACACCAGTACGGTCTACCTGCTGCGCGGCCAGGTCGAGCTGGCCGAGAAGATCGCCAGGCTCTCGGGCATCCCCGACGCGAAGGTGTTCTTCACCAACTCGGGCACCGAGGCCAACGAGACGGCCCTGCTGCTGGCCACCTACGCGCGCAAGTCCGACCAGGTGCTCGCCATGCGGCAGAGCTACCACGGCCGCTCCTTCGGCGCGATCGGCGTCACCTCCAACCGGGCGTGGAAGAACAACTCCTACTCGCCGGTCAACGCGACCTTCCTGCACGGCGCCGACCGCCACCTGCCCCAGTTCGCGGGCCTGTCCGACGCCGACTACATCAAGGTCTGCGTCGAGGACCTGCGCCACGTGCTGGCCACCTCCGTGTCCAACGACGTGGCGGCGCTGATCGCCGAGCCGATCCAGGGCGTGGGCGGCTTCACGATGGCCCCCGACGGGCTGTTCGCCGCCTACAAGGAGGTGCTCGACGAAGAGGGCATCCTGTTCGTCTCCGACGAGGTGCAGACGGGCTGGGGCCGTACGGGCTCGGCCTTCTTCGGGATCCAGAACCACGGCGTGACCCCCGACATGATGACCTTCGCCAAGGGCCTGGGCAACGGCTTCGCGGTCGGCGGCATCGTCGCCCGCGGCGACCTGCTCGACAACCTGCACGCGGTGGGCCTGGCCACCTTCGGCGGCAACCCGATCTCGATGGCCGCCGCCAACGCCACGCTCGACTACGTCCTCGACCACGACCTGCAGGCCAACGCCCAGCGCACCGGCACGCTGATCATCAACGGACTGCGCGAGGCCGCAGAGCGGCTGCCGATCGTCACCGGCGTCCGCGGCAAGGGCCTGATGTTCGCGGTGGAGCTGGCCGACGGCGCGCTGGCCGCCAGGTTCATGGAGGAGTCCAAGAAGGCGGGCCTGCTCGCGGGCAAGGGCGGCCTCCACGGCAACGTCATCCGCATGGCGCCGCCGCTCACCCTGACGATGGACGAGGCCGCTGAGGGGCTCGGCATCATCGTCAACGCTCTGGAGACCATCAACGATGAAGCTCGTTAAGCACTGGATCAACGGATCCCTGGTGGACGGCGACAGCCGTACCGCCGAGATCTTCAACCCCGCCACCGGAGAGGTCAGCGGGCACGTGTCGCTGGCGTCGGTCGCCGACGTCGACGCGGCCGTCGCGGCCGCGGTCGCGGCCTTCCCCGCCTGGCGCGACGCGTCGCTGGTCAAGCGGGCGCAGGTGCTCTTCCGCTTCCGCGAGCTGATGTACGCCCACCGCGACGAGCTGGCCGCGCTGATCTCCGCCGAGCACGGCAAGGTGCACTCCGACGCGTTCGGCGAGGTGGCCAGGGGCCTGGAGGTCGTGGAGTTCGCCTGCGGCATCCCGCACCTGCTGAAGGGCGGCTTCTCCGAGGGCGTCTCGACCAGGGTCGACTCCTACTCCATCCGGCAGCCCGTCGGGGTCGTGGCGGGCATCACGCCGTTCAACTTCCCCGCGATGGTGCCGATGTGGATGTATCCCATCGCGATCGCCTGCGGCAACGCCTTCATCCTCAAGCCCTCGGAGAAGGACCCCTCGGCCTCGCTGCTCATGGCGCGGCTCTGGAAGGAGGCGGGGCTGCCCGACGGCGTCTTCAACGTCGTCCAGGGCGACAAGGTGGCCGTCGACAGGCTGCTGGCCCACGAGGACGTCAGGGCCGTCTCCTTCGTCGGCTCCACCCCGATCGCCCGCTACGTCTACGAGACCGGCACCGCGAACGGCAAGCGGGTCCAGGCGCTCGGCGGCGCGAAGAACCACATGCTGGTGCTGCCCGACGCCGACCTCGACCTGGTCGCCGACGCGGCGGTCTCGGCGGGCTTCGGCTCGGCCGGCGAGCGGTGCATGGCGATCTCGGTCGTGCTGGCCGTGGACCCCGTCGGCGACGAGCTCGTCTCCAAGATCGAGGAGAGGGTCGCCAAGCTGACCATCGGCCCTGGCGACGACGAGCGCTCCCAGATGGGCCCGCTGGTCACCGAGGTGCACCGCGACAAGGTCGCCTCCTACCTCGACCTGGGCGTCTCCGAGGGCGCGAAGCTGGTGATCGACGGGCGCGAGACCGCGGTGCTCGGCGGCGGCAAGGCGGCGGAGACGCCGGGCTTCTGGCTCGGTCCCACCCTCCTCGACCACGTGCCCCCGGGCTCTCGCGTGCACACCGAGGAGATCTTCGGCCCGGTGCTGTCGGTGGTGCGGATCTCCTCCTACGAGGAGGGCCTGGAGCTCATCAACGGCGGCGAGTTCGGCAACGGCACCGCGATCTTCACCAACGACGGAGGCGCCGCCAGGCGCTTCCAGAACGAGGTCGAGGTCGGCATGATCGGCATCAACGTGCCGATCCCCGTGCCGATGGCCTTCTACAGCTTCGGCGGATGGAAGGCCTCGCTCTTCGGCGACACGCATGTCCACGGCGCGGAGGGCGTGCACTTCTACACGCGGGGCAAGGTCGTCACCTCGCGGTGGCTCGACCCCTCGCACGGCGGCGTGAACCTCGGGTTCCCCACCAACAAGTAGTCAGCAAGGGGTGCGGGCCGTGGCGGCGCGCACCCCTGCCCCACGCGGTCCCCGGTAAGCTCCAGCCTGGACAAGGGGGACTTCGTGAAACACCACATATCTGCCATGGCTGTCGCCGTTGCGGCGTGTATGGCGATGGCCGGATGCGCGACGGCGACCGCGGCGGACAGGCCCGTGACCCCCGCTCCCAAGGCCAGCCCCACTCCCTCGCGGACACCGGCCTCGAGCCCGACGCCGACCACGAGCCCCACCCAGAGCGACGGCACCCTGCAGATCCTCACCTACAAGGGGTACGCGGAGTCGGGCGGCGCCACGACGAACTGGGTGGCCGACTTCGAGAGCGCGACGGGCTGCCGCATCGCCAGGCTCGACACCGTGCAGACCGCCCAGGAGATGCAGGACATCGTGGGCAGGCGGGCCTACGACGTGATCTCGGCGGGGCCCGAGGTGGCCGCGAGCCTGATCGCGGCCCAGCAGGTGCAGCCCATCGACACCGCCAGGGTCACGGGGTACGACGAGCTGACCAAGCAGCTGCGCGACCAGAGCGAGGTCGACGGCAAGGTGTACGGCGTGCCGTACCTGTGGGGCACCAACGAGATCATCTACGACGCCTCGAAGACCAAGCCGCGCGACGCCTCGGCGCTGTACGACAGCCAGACCGCCGCGCTGCCCGACAGCCCTCTCTCCATCGCCGACGCCGCGCTCGCCGGCGGGGCCGAGGACCCGTACGAGCTCACCGCGGGCCAGCTCGACCAGGCCATGACGCTGCTGGGCAAGAACAAGAACCGGCTGTACTGGAAGGACCCGATCACCCTGGTGCGCGCGTTCGCCACGGGCAAGGTCGACATCGCGCAGGCCACGCCGTATTTCAGGATGCTGCTGCAGAAGGCGGGCAGGAACGTCAAGGCGCTCGACACGTCCGCGACCACGGGCTGGGTCGACTCCTGGATGCTGAACGCGAGCACGCCCAGCCTCGACTGCGCCTACCGCTGGCTCAGCTGGACCGCGATGGCCGAGACCCAGCGTGACGCCGCCGCGTGGGTGGGGCTGGCCCCCGCCACCTCCAAAGCCTGCAAGGGCAGGGCCGCGGCGGTCTGCGCCGCCTACGGCGTCACCAAGACGGCCAAGCCGGCAAAGGTGGTCTTTGCCGTACGCCCACCGGGGGATTGCGCACCCCCTGAGGGGGAATGCACTGACTATGCCGCCTGGACCAAGCGGTGGCAAGGACTTGTGAGCTGATCGGGGGCCTGCCAACCACCGCTTGACCATGCCGCGGGCGCGCCCGTCCCCCCGCTGGGTGACGTCCGCCAAGGGGCGTCCCGGGTGTTCCCCCCGACCCCGGGGCGCTCCTTCTTCATGTGTGGAATATCCTGTCAATGGTCACTGTTCATGACGATTGAAACTTCAACATGAAGGGCGGCGATCGCCATGCAGTTCGGAATCTTCACCGTCAGCGACGTCACGACCGACCCGACCACCGGCAGGACGCCGACGGAGGCCGAGCGGATCAAGGCGATGGTCACGATCGCGCTCAAGGCCGAAGAGGTGGGCCTCGACGTGTTCGCGACAGGTGAGCACCACAACCCGCCCTTCGTCGCCTCCTCGCCGACGACGATGCTCGGCTACATCGCGGCCAGGACCGAGCGCCTGATCCTGTCGACCTCGACCACGCTGATCACCACGAACGACCCCGTGAAGATCGCCGAGGACTTCGCGATGCTGCAGCACCTGGCCGACGGCAGGGTGGACCTGATGATGGGCCGTGGCAACACGGGCCCCGTCTACCCCTGGTTCGGCAAGGACATCCGCGACGGCATCCCGCTGGCCATCGAGAACTACGCGCTGCTGCACAGGCTGTGGCGCGAGCCGGTGGTCGACTGGGAGGGCCGCTTCCGCACCCCGCTGCAGGGCTACACCTCGACGCCCGCGCCCCTCGACGGCGTGCCGCCGTTCGTCTGGCACGGCTCGATCCGCAGCCCCGAGATCGCCGAGCAGGCCGCCTACTACGGCGACGGGTTCTTCGCCAACAACATCTTCTGGCCGAAGGAGCACTACCAGCAGCTGATCAGCCTCTACAGGAGGCGGTACGCCCACTACGGTCACGGCCTTCCCGAGCAGGCCATCGTCGGCCTCGGCGGCCAGGTGTTCATGCGGAGGAACTCCCAGGACGCCATCCGCGAGTTCCGCCCCTACTTCGACAACGCCCCCGTCTACGGCCACGGCCCCTCGCTCGAGGAGTTCATGGCCGAGACCCCGCTCACGGTCGGCAGCCCCGACCAGGTCATCGAGCGGACGCTCAAGTTCAGGGAGTACTTCGGCGACTACCAGCGCCAGCTGTTCCTCATGGACCACGCGGGACTGCCGCTGAAGACGGTCCTGGAGCAGCTCGACATCCTCGGCGAGGAGGTCGTGCCCGTGCTCCGCAAGGAGTTCGCGATCGGGCGGCCCGCCAACGTGCCCGACGCCCCCACTCACCAGTCGCTGCTCGCGCAGAAGGGTTGATCCATCATGAAGCTCGCCGTCGTCTCGGCCGGTCTCAGCCTGCCGTCCTCCACCCGCCTGCTGGCCGATCGGCTGACGTCGGCGCTGGTGGACCGGGTGCCCGAGGTGGAGGTCGAGGTCATCGAGCTGCGTGACCTGGCCGTCGACATCGCCAACAACCTGGTGACCGGGTTCCCCGCGGCCAGGCTGCGCGCCGCGATCGACGCGGTGACCTCGGCCGACGGCCTGATCGCCGTCTCGCCGATCTTCACCGCGTCCTACAGCGGGCTGTTCAAGTCCTTCTTCGACGTGATCGACCACGACGCCCTCGCGGGCAAGCCGGTGCTGATCGCGGCGACGGGAGGCACGGCGCGGCACTCGCTGGCGCTGGAGCACGCGTTGCGGCCGATGTTCGCCTACCTGAGGGCGATCGTGGCCCCGACGGCGGTGTACGCGGCCTCGGAGGACTGGGGAGCGGAAGGCCTGTCGGACCGCATCGAGCGCGCGGCCTCCGAGCTGGCGGGGCTGATGGGCAAGGAGCAGCCGGTCAGGGCCCAGGTGGACGAGGTCGTCCCGTTCGAGCAGCAGCTCGCGGCGCTCAGGCCGTGAGCGCGGGACAGGGCGGGGAGCGGCGTTCCTCAACGCCGCTCCCCGCCCTGTGCGGTCAGAGCGACAGGCCCGTGAGGACCATGACCTTCTCGTAGGTGAGGTCCTCCATGGCCGAGTGGACGCCCTCGCGGCCGACGCCCGACTCCTTGACGCCGCCGTAAGGCATCTGGTCGGCGCGGTACGACGGCACGTCGCCGACGATGACGCCACCGACCTCCAGTTCGCGATTGGCCCTGAACGCCACGTCGAGCGAGCGGGTGAAGACGCCCGCCTGCAGGCCGTACTTGGAGGAGTTGACCTCGGCGAAGGCCTCGTCGACGGAGGCGACCGGCTTGACGATCATGACGGGGCCGAAGACCTCCTCGCAGGAGACCTTGGCGTCGGCGGGGACGTCGGTGAGCACCGTGGGCGCGACGGTGGCGCCGTCGCGGGTGCCGCCGGCCAGCACGCGGGCGCCCGAGGCGACGGCCTCGTCCACCCATGCCGCCACGCGCTCGGCGGCGGCCACCGAGACCAGCGGGCCCACCTGCGTCTTCTCGTCGAGCGGGTCGCCGGTGACCAGGCCGGCGACGGCCTCGACCAGCTTCTCCTCGAAGGCCGCCCGCACCGACTCCTCGACGATGACCCGCTGCACGGCGATGCAGCTCTGCCCCGCCTGGTAGTTGGAGAACAGGGCGACGCGCGAGGCCGCCCAGTCGAGGTCGGCGTCGGCCAGCACGACGGCCGCGGCGTTGCCGCCCAGCTCCAGCGTGACGTGCTTGCGCGGCACCTGGTCCATGATCGCGTAGCCGACCGGGCCCGATCCCGTGAAGGAGACCACCGGCAGGCGGGGATCCTGCACCAGGGCGGAGGCGCGCTCGTTCTCGACCGGCAGGACGGAGAACATCCCTGCGGGCAGGTCGGTCTCGGCCAGGATCTCGCCGAGCACCAGCGACGACAGCGGCGTGGCGGGCGCGGGCTTCACGATGACGGGCGCCCCGACCGCGATCGCGGGGGCGACCTTGTGCGCGACGAGGTTGAGCGGGAAGTTGAAGGGCGTGATCGCCAGCACGGGGCCCTTCGGCTGGCGGCTGACGTAGGCCAGCCGTCCCGCCGCTGCGGGCTCGGTGTCGAGCCGCTGCACGCCGCCCGACCAGCGCCTGGTCTCCTCCGCGGCGAAGCGGAAGGTGGAGATGGCCCTGTTGACCTCGCCGCGCGCCCAGAAGATCGGCTTGCCGTTCTCGCCGGTGATCAGCTGCGCGATCTCCTCGTGCCGCTCGGCCAGCCGCTTGGCCACGTGGGCCAGGGCCTCGGCGCGCACGTGCACGGGCAGCGCGGCGGCCTCCTTCTGTACGGCCGCGGCCGCGGCGACAGCCTCCTCGACCTGCGCGTCGGTGGGCACCGAGTAGGTGCCGACCACGCGGCCGTCGTGGGAGTTGGTAACGGTGAGCTCGCGGTCGCCCGTGGCGGGCCGACCTGCGAGCCAGAAGCTGCGCACGTCCATACCCCGACGGTATGCCACATCCGGCGACGGGTAAGTTCTCCACGTTGCACAACAGCGGGGGTGCCGGCAGGCCGTTCCGAACAAAGCCGTGTGTAACAGATGTAGTGCTATTTCAGGATGTTTAGCTTGTCGAGTGGTTTGAGCGATCTCCTTACTGGCTAAGTCCTCCTGGTGCGGTTCCCCCGAGCATGAAAGGCATGGCCCCATGACCACGTCTGCGCCGCTGGGGCTTCAAGGTGCCTACCTGCTGGGTGAACGGACCTCCCACGACCGGCTGCGCGGCCGCACCCTCGAGGTGGCGGTGACCCTGCTGACCCGCGAAGGGCCCGACAGCCTGTCCATGCGCAGGATCGCGACAGAGGCGGGCTGCTCCACCACGGTCATCTACACGATGTTCGGCAGCAGGGAGGGCCTGGCCGAGGCGCTCTACCTGGAGGGCTTCGAGCGCTTCCGCCGCTTTCTCGAGGCGGTGCCCGCCAGGAAGGACCCCTTCGAGTACCTCACCGCGCTCGGCCCCGCCTACCGCGAGGCGTGCCTGGCCGAGCCCGGCTTCTACACGCTGATGTTCGAGCGGGCCATCCCCGCATTCGAGCCGAGCGAGCGGGCGCGCACCCTGGCCCGCGCCGCGCTCAACATCCTCGACAGGGTGATCTCCGACTGCATCTCGGCCGGCTACCTCGTGCCCACGCAGCCTCGGAAGATCGCCGACGCGCTGTGGGCGGCGGCGCAGGGCGCGATCAGCCTCGAACGGGCCGGCCACCTGCGCGACGGCCGCACCTACGAGGCGGTCACGACCGCGACGATCTGCTGTTACCTGGCGGGCAAGAGCTGAGCGCGATCCACAGCTCGGCGCGCACCCCCGGATCGTCGAGGTCGCGGCCGAGCAGCTCGGAGACGCGCTTCATCCGGTAGCGCAGCGTGTGCCTGTGCACGCCGAGGCGCTGGGCGGCCGCGTCCCAGTGGCCGTTGGCGCCGAGGTAGGCGCGCAGCGACTCGACGAGGTCGGCGCGTGAGCCGTACTCGTTGAGCGGCGCGAGCAGCGCCGAGGAGAAGGCGTGCGCGGCCGCGGGGTCGAGCAGGGCCAGCAGGCCCTGGCCCGCCAGGTCGGCGAACCTCACCGTGCCGCCCTCGGCCTTGCGCGCCGCCTCGAGCGCGCGGCCCGCCTGCTCGATCGCGCTGTCGAGCTCGCCGTACGGCACGGGCGAGCTCACCCCGACGGGCCCCTCGAGCCCCGGCGGCACCTCCTCGACCAGCGCGAGACCTTCGGTGGTGAACGTGCGCGGATCCATGGCCTCCAGCGTCTCGCCGTCGGCCGCCAGCACGGTGACGGGCTCGGCGGGCAGCCGCCCTCCCATCGGGGCCAGCGCCGCCCGCGCCCGCTCCACCTCTCCCGCCAGCAGCAGGGTCAGGACGGCCGCGCGCACCCCTCTCTCCGCCGCCAGCTGCGACCTGCCCTGCTCCAGCGCGAGGGTGAGCAGCGAGCCCGCGGCGTTGACGACGGTGTGCGCGACGGGGGAGAAGGGGTGCGGAGCGCCGACGGCGAAGAATCCCCTGATGCGCCTGGAGGTGCCGCTGAGCGGCTGCACGATCACGTGCTCTCCCGGCGACGACAGCGCCACGCTGGACAGCGGGCGTTCGGCGGGTTCCTGCCGGTGAGAGCCGCGGCGCAGCCGGTCGAGCGCGGGCAGCACGGTGTCGAGGCGGGCGTCAGGGGTGGCGTGCGCGACCTCGCCCGACTCGCCGATCAGGGCGGCCCAGCCGCCCACCTCCTTGGCCAGTCTGTCGATCACCGCGTGCGTGCCCTCGGGCTGCAGCGCCGCCCGCGTGAGCCTGCCCTGCGCGGCGAACGCCCTGCTGATCTCGTCGTACTGCTCGGCCGCCAGCAGTTCGCTGACCGTCTTGCCGATCGCGATGAACGGGGTCTCGCGCGGCACCTCGAGCAGCGGCAGGCCCGCCGCCATGGCCGCCTCGACCAGCTCGGCCGGCACGTCGTCGTGGGTCAGGCCGACGCCGAACCCGAGCCCCGCCACCCCGCGCTCCACCAGCCTGCCCACGTAGGCCGAAAAGCCCGAGGTCAGCCGCATGCCGGTGGTCAGCACCAGCTCGCCGCCCTCGAGGAACGGCGTGGGATCCTCGAGCTCGCTGACCGCGACCCAGCGAACGGGACGGTCGAGCGAACCGGCCAGCGGGCGCAGCCGCATGCGGCGCACCACGGTCTGCAGAGAAGGCGCCATCGAGTGTTTGTCCATTCCGGCAAAGCGAGCTGTGCCCATTGTGCCATCGCGACACATCGGCGTTGGGCGCCGCCCGCCGTACCGTCACGGTATGAGCACATATCAGGGAGGCCCGGCGCTTCCGCAGGAGCGTCGCCTCGTCACCGAGATCCCAGGGCCGAAGTCGCGGGAGCTGCTCGCGCGCAAGCAGGCGGCGGTGCCGCCCGGCATCGGCACCACGCTGCCCGTCTTCGTGACGAGGGCCGGTGGCGGCGTGGTCGTCGACATCGACGGCAACTCCCTGATCGACTTCGGCTCCGGCATCGCCGTCACCAGCGTGGGCAACGCCGCTCCCCGCGTGGTCGAGCGGGTCAGCAGGCAGGTGGCCGACTTCACGCACACCTGTTTCATGGTCACGCCGTACGAGTCGTACGTCGAGGTGTGCGAGAAGCTCAACGAGCTCACCCCCGGCGACCACGAGAAGCGCACGTTCCTGGTGAACAGCGGCGCCGAGGCCGTGGAGAACGCGGTCAAGGTGGCGCGCCTTGCCACCGGCAGGCAGGCCGTCGTGGTCTTCGACCACGGCTACCACGGGCGCACGCTGCTCACCATGACGCTCACCGCCAAGAACATGCCCTACAAGCAGGGCTTCGGTCCCTTCGCGCCCGAGGTGTACAGGGTGCCGCTGGCCTACCCCTACCGCTGGCCGACAGGTCCGGAGAACTGCGCCGAGGAGGCCGCCGCCCAGGCCATCGACGCGATCAACAAGCAGATCGGCGCGGGCAACGTGGCCGCCGTCGTGATCGAGCCGATCGCGGGCGAGGGCGGCTTCATCGAGCCCGCCAAGGGCTTCCTGCCGCGCATCGCGGAGTACTGCCGCGAGAACGGCATCGTCTTCATCGCCGACGAGGTGCAGACCGGCTTCGCCCGCACCGGGCAGCTGTTCGCCTGTGAGGACGAGGGCATCGTCCCCGACATCATCACCACCGCCAAGGGCATCGCGGGCGGTCTGCCGCTGGCCGCCGTCACCGGCCGCGCCGACCTGCTCGACAAGGTGCACGCGGGCGGCCTGGGCGGCACCTACGGCGGCAACCCGCTGGCCTGCGAGGCCGCGCTGGGCGTGCTGGAGACCATCGAGTCTGAGGACCTGGTCGCCAGGGCGCGCCGCATCGGCGAGATCATGCTGCCGAGGCTGCGCGCGATGCAGGAGCGCTTCGACGTCATCGGCGACGTCCGCGGGCGCGGTGCGATGATCGCGATCGAGCTGGTCAAGCCCGGCACCAAGGAGCCCAACCCCGAGGTCGTGGCGGAGATCGTCCGCAGGTGCCACGCCGAGGGTCTGCTCGTGCTGACCGCCGGCACCTACGGCAACGTGCTGCGTTTCCTGCCGCCGCTCGTGATGCCCGAGCACCTGCTCGAAGAGGGCCTGGCCATCCTCGAGAAGGCGCTGTCGGCCTAACCTCGCGAAAATCGGGCATCCGGCTTGCGGCTGGATGCCCGTTTTTGCGTATCGCCATCGCCGAGTTTTCACCATTGCTTGGCAGTGCGCTCAACGATCATCCGGCTATAACGGTTCCGGTATGACCACGAGCGGTGACTGCGAGGAGCGTGATGGACTGGCTCGGCATGGCGACGTTCGACCCTGAGGGGCTGAGCTTCGCGCAGCGCGACGGCGACGCCTGCGTGGTGTGCCACAAACGGTGGCCGAGGCCCAGGGTGCACGTCGGGCGCCTGCCCGACAGCTCTCGTGTGCTGGCCTGCCCCGACTGCGCCGAGGCGCTGCTTCCTGCCATGCCCGCCACCGTCGTGGGCCTTCCCTCGCGCTAGGCGGCCCGGGACGCCGTCTGCTCGCGCAGACCCCACGGCGAGCCGTACTCGGTGAGCAGGTCGAGGAAGGGCACCGCGTCGAACGCCTCGGGGCCCAGCACGCCCTCGCCCCTCCACACGCCCCTGGCCACCAGCTCCAGCGCCACCACCGGGTGGATGGCGGTCTGCCACACCACGGCCTGCGCGCCGTACTCCCTCATCGACCAGGCGTTGTCGACCACGTGGTACAGGTAGACCTCGCGCGGCCTGCCGTCCTTGCCGGTGCCCTTCACCCACGTGCCCGCGCAGGTCTTGCCGCGCATGCGCTCGCCCAGCGTGGCGGGGTCGGGCAGGCTCGCGGCGACCACGTCGCGCGGCGCCACCTCCTCCTTGCCCACCCGCACCTTGTCGGTGCCGTCGAGGCCGAGCTTGTGAAGGGTCTTGAGGACGCCGATGAACTCCTCGCCCAGGCCGTACTTGAACGTCACCCGCTTGGCGTCGATCCACCTCGGGACCAGGAGCACCTCCTCGTGCTCCACGTTCACGCACTCCACGGGGCCGATGCCCTCGGGGAAGTCGAACACCTCCGGCTCGCTGAACGGCTCGGTCGTGCGCCACCGGCCGTCCTCCCACACCACCGGCGGGTTGAGGCACTCCTCGATCGTCGTCCAGATGGAGAAGGTGGGCGCGAAGTCGTAGCCCTCGACGACCAGGTTCGAGCCGTCCCTGACACCCAGCTCCTCGATGCTCTCGAACAGGTGGTCGGCGGCGTACCTGGCGAACACGTCGGCCAGGCCGGGCTCGACGCCCATCCCGACCAGCGCCAGCTTTCCGCCGGCGCGCCACTCGGCGTCCTTCGCGAACTGCTCGTCGCCGAGCTTCACGCCTGTCAGCTCGTACGGCGCGCGCGGATGCGGCCTGGACAGGGACATCGCCATGTCGAGGTAGTGCGTCCCCGCCTCCAGCGCCGCCTCGAACAGCGGCATGGTGAAGCGCGGGTCGACGGCGTTGAACAGCACGTCGCACCGGTGCTCGCGCAACGCGGCGACCACGGCGGCCCTGTCGGAGGCGTCGAGCTGGATGGCGCTGAACCGGGCGTCGCCGGCCTTGGCGGCGGCCGCGGCCGCCCGGTCCTGTTTCGAGTCGGCGACCACGATGTGTTCGAAGAAATCTCGGCGAGCGGCGATGGGGACCACGGCGGAGCCGACGCCGCCGGCTCCCACAAGAAGGATTCTCATGTCGGAACACTACCCACTGACTGGTCATTCAGCCAACCGGTGTCTCAGCCTTCACCGCGCCCTGGACAGTCCCCCGCGCAGGCGGTGGGCGGCGTGGACGAGCGCGCTCTACGCCGAGACGGACTGCTCGATCACCGGCGGGCAGGCCCCCGCCAGGATGATCGAGGCGCTAGAGGTGCTTTTCGAAGCAGACGCTCTCGGCGCAGTCGACGTAGTCGCCGAAGCGCGGGATCGAGGCGTAGCCGGCGGAGGTGTAGAGGCCGATCGCCTCCTCGAACAGGCGGCCGGTCTCGAGCCTGAGCGTGTGCATGCCGCGCTCGGCGGCGAGCTTCTCCACCTCCGCCAGCAGCGTCCTGGACAGGCCGCGACCGCGGTGGCCGGGCCTGACGTACATCCGCTTGACCTCGCCCACGCCGGGCTCCAGCGGCTGGAGCCCCACGCAACCCACCGCCAGCTCGTCCGACCGCATCAGCAGGAAGGAGATGCGGGGGTCGAGGTGCTTGGGGGTGTCGTCGACGACGTCGCGCTGCCGCCAGGCCAGCTCGGCCTGCTGCTCCGCGCACAGCTCCACGACCTGCGGCGACTCGGAGTTCTCTGACGTTATCCGCATGCGCGGCAGGATAACGACCTCCGTGTTTCGAGCGTGTGACGCGACGGTCAGGCCCGCTCGGCGGTGGCGAACAGCGCCTTGGCCGAGTCGCCGAAGTAGGGGCCGTACATGGTGCCGCGGTCGTTGCTGTACTTGAAGCTGCTGACCGAGGTGAGCCTGCCGCGCCCGGTGGTGACGTCGAAGGAGGACAGCCAGGGACCGCCGCTGGAGCCCGCGGTCATGTCGCAGCGCAGGCCCTGGTCGCGCGTCTGGCCGTAGGGATCGTCGCGGACCTGCCCCGAGCAGTAGATGAGGTTCTCACCGTCGAACGGCGGGTCGGCGGGGAAGCCGAAGCCGTAGACCTGGCCGCCGCGCGAGGAGTTGAAGGCGATCTCCTGCGTGCCCACCACGTCGGCGACGTGGCGGCCGTTCGAGGTGTTGAGCGCCACCATGCCGACGTCGTAGCTGTCGTCGGCCGAACGGGACCACGGCCCCGCGACGAACATCCTGCGGGCGGTGTAGGAGCCGTACGGCTTGCCGCCACCGGGCTCGTAGCCCGGCACGAAGGTCCAGTTGCCGGCCCACGCGCCCTTGCCGTCCTTGACGCAGTGGCCCGCGGTGACGACGAGGTCCTTGCTGGCGCTCTTGACGGTGCTGGCCGAGCAGACGAAGTCGACGCCGTCCATGGTGAGGAAGACCCTGCCGGTGGTGCGGGTGACGAGGCCGCCCGTGCCCCAGCGCGAGCCGCTGGTCGTGGCGGTGGGCCTGGCGGACTGCCTGCGGGGGGTGACGATCCTGCCCGCGGCTCCGGAGAGCTCGGGCGCGGTGGCGAGGCCCGCCCTGTTGGACAGGCCGCTCAGCAGGCCACCGTCCTTGGGGAGGGCGGTCTTGGCCACCGTGTCGAGCAGGTCGATCGGCAGCGCCTTCGACATCCTGGTGGGGGTCCAGTAGTCGAGCACGCGGCGCTGCTCGTCAGAACTGCGAGCTGCCACGTGCTCGACGACGTCCTCCTGCTGGGCAGGGACCGGCGCGACCGGCTTCGATGCGTGCTGGACGGGCGTGGCGCCGATCAGGGCCGCGCCCAACATGCCTGCGACGAGTGGAACGGACGCAAGCAGGGGGAGGCTCGAGGTCATGACCCACGAGTCTGCACTACTAGGTGTGTTGTTGTGACTACTTTCGGTAAATCAGCTCAGAGTGCGTTCGTGTTCTGCGCGGCGTTGTAGACAGCCTGGGCCTCGGCGCCGAAATACGGGCCGAACATCCAGTTGGGCGCGAAGTTGTACTTGAAACTGTTCACCGAATTCTGCGTGCCGAGCCCGGTCTTCTCGTCGAAGCTCACGAACCAGGGCCCGCCGCTGGAGCCGCCCGTCATGTTGCAGGTGAGCCCGTGGTCCTTCGACATCAGGAAGTCGTCGAAGGCCCTGCCGCTGCAGTAGATCAGCTTCGACCCGTCGTACGGCGCGGCGGCCGGGTAGCCGAAGGAGTGCATCTGCTGGCGCCTGCCCTGGTTGAAGGCCACGCCCTGGCCGCCGACGACGTCGGTCAGCGCCTTGCCCTGCAGCGGGGCCACGACCACGGCGGCGACGTCGTGGTTGATGTCCTCGCGCGCGTCCCACTGCGGGGTGGTGAGCAGCTTGCTGGCCACCCAGGTGCCGTGCGGCCTCGCGCCCTTGTCGTAGCCGGGGACGAAGACCCAGTTGGTGTGGAAGGCGCCGCCCATCTTGACGCAGTGCCCCGCGGTCATGACGACACTCTTGTTCGCGCTGGTCACCGCGTTGCCCGAGCACGAGGCGTTGCGGCCCTGGTAGGTGAAGAAGACGCGGCCCGCGGTCTTGGTGATCGCGCCGCCGCCCGTCCACGCGGTGCCCGAGCTGGCCTTGGCCGCCTGCGGCTGGCCGGGCGCCGAACTGGTCGGCGGGGCCTCCCACGGGATGCCGGTGGTGGGCTCGCCTGGAGCGCCGTACTTGCCGCCGGACTTGGGCGCGGGAGGCGTGAGCGGCTGGGCCTCCTCCATCTTCTCCGGCGTCCAGTACTGCGTGACCGCCTTCTGCTCGGTCTTGGTGTCGGCGGCCTCCTCGGCGACCGGCTTCGGTCCCGCTCCCGCCTGAGCCGCCGCCGCTGGGAGCGCGGCGGCGCCGGTGGCGAGGGTGAGGATGGAAAGCAGAGCGAGTCTGCGGTGCATGCGTACCTCCATTGACCGGAACTGAGGTTGGAAGCTAGCGGCACCAATATCCAGATTTCTCGCTAATTGCGTAGAACGATATAGCGTTATTCGGACATTTATTTACTTCAATTCCCCTGATTAACAGGCGTTGCGGCGGATGCGGAACAATGGGGCCGTGGACTCAGACCTCTCCCGCTCCGTGACCGTGCTCGGATCGACCGGTTCCGTCGGCACCCAGGCCCTCGACGTCATCGCCCGAAACCCTGGGCGGTTCACCGTCGCCGCCCTCGCCGCGGGCGGAGGCAGGACCGACCTGCTCGCCAGGCAGGCCGTCGAGACGGGCGCGAAGGTGGTGGCGGTGGCCGACGCGGCGGCCGTGCCCGTGCTGAGGCAGGCGCTGCCGGGGGTCACCGTGCTGGGAGGCCCCGAGGGGGTCGCCGAGGTGGCGGCCATGCCGGCCGACGTCGTGCTCAACGGCATCACCGGCGCGCTCGGGCTCACCTCCACCCTCGCCGCGCTGGAGGCGGGCCACACGCTCGCCCTGGCCAACAAGGAGTCGCTGATCATCGGAGGGCCGCTGGTCAAGCGGCTGGCCAAACCGGGGCAGATCCTGCCCGTCGACTCCGAGCACTCCGCGCTGCAGCAGTCGCTGTGGGCGGCAGGCCCGTCGGGCCACGACCCCGAGGCGGTGCGCAGGCTCGTCGTCACCGCCAGCGGCGGGCCCTTCCGCGGGCGCAGGCGCTCGGAGCTGGCCGACGTGACGCCCGAGATGGCGATGGCGCACCCCACCTGGTCCATGGGGCCGGTCATCACGATCAACTCTGCCACGCTGGTCAACAAGGGCCTGGAGGTGATCGAGGCGCACCTGCTCTTCGACATCGGCTTCGACAGGATCCAGGTGGTGGTGCACCCGCAGTCGATCATCCACTCGATGGTGGAGTTCGTCGACGGCTCCACCATCGCCCAGGCCAGCCCGCCTGACATGCGCCTGCCGATCGCGCTCGCGCTCGGCCATCCCCGAAGGGTCGCAGGCGCCGCCCATGCCGTCGACTGGACCACGGCGCACACCTGGACCTTCGAGCCGCTCGACGACGAGGCCTTCCCCGCCGTCGCACTCGCCAGGCACGTCGGCGAGGAGGGCGGCACCGCTCCGGCCGTCTACAACGCGGCGAACGAGGTGTGCGTCGAGGCTTTCCAGCAAGGCAGACTTCCCTTCCTCGCAATCGTCGACACTGTCGCCAAGGTCGTCGAACAGCACAGGGCGACTGCGGCCGAATCGGTGGAAGAGGTTCTAGCGGCTGACGCATGGGCCCGGGAGGCGGCGAAGCGGATGTTCTCGACGGCGTAACCGGACGGTCCCTGTCGCTGCCTAGACTGGAGGACGTGACTTCCGTAGCACTGGGCATCCCGTCGGTCCGTCCGAAGCCGTTGGCCGAGCGGCGCCACTCCCGTCAGATCATGGTCGGCAGCGTGCCGGTGGGAGGCGACGCTCCGGTCTCGGTCCAGTCGATGACCACCACGGTCACCGCCGACATCAACGCGACTCTCCAGCAGATCGCCGAGCTCACCGCCTCGGGCTGCCAGATCGTGCGCGTCGCCGTCCCCTCGCAGGACGACGCCGACGCGCTGCCGATCATCGCGAAGAAGTCCCAGATCCCCGTCATCGCGGACATCCACTTCCAGCCGAAGTACGTCTTCGCCGCCATCGCAGCGGGCTGCGCGGCCGTCCGCGTCAACCCCGGCAACATCAAGAAGTTCGACGACAAGGTCGGTGAGATCGCCAAGGCCGCCGCCGACGCCGGCGTGCCGATCCGCATCGGCGTCAACGCGGGCTCGCTCGACCCCAGGCTCCTGCAGAAGTACGGCAAGGCCACGCCCGAGGCGCTGGTGGAGTCGGCGCTGTGGGAGTGCTCGCTGTTCGAGGAGCACGGCTTCCGCGACATCAAGATCTCGGTCAAGCACAACGACCCCGTCGTCATGATCAACGCCTACCGGCAGCTGGCCAGGCAGTGTGACTACCCGCTGCACCTCGGCGTCACCGAGGCGGGCCCCGCCTTCCAGGGCACGATCAAGTCGGCCGTCGCGTTCGGCGCGCTGCTGGCCGAGGGCATCGGCGACACCATCCGCGTCTCGCTGTCGGCGCCTCCCGTCGAGGAGGTCAAGGTCGGCGCCCAGATCCTCGAGTCTCTCGGGCTGCGCGAGCGGGGTCTCGAGATCGTCTCCTGCCCCTCGTGCGGGCGCGCCCAGGTCGATGTCTACACCCTCGCCGAGCAGGTCCAGGCGGGCCTGGAGGGCATGAAGGTGCCGCTGCGCGTCGCGGTCATGGGCTGTGTCGTCAACGGCCCGGGCGAGGCGCGCGAGGCCGACCTCGGGGTCGCCTCGGGCAACGGCAAGGGGCAGATCTTCGTGAAGGGCGAGGTCATCAAGACCGTCCCCGAGTCGCAGATCGTCGAGACGCTGATCGAGGAGGCGCTGCGCATCGCCGAGCAGATGGGCGTCGAGGTCGACCTCGACGACGAGGTCCCGGGCCCGCAGGTCGTCGTCGGCTGAGTCCGCAGGGGCCCGCCGCCCCCACCGCCCGCCCCCACCGCCCCGTCCTCACCGCCCCGCCCCCGGCGTCACGGAACGCCGGGGAGCCTGGCCGCGTGCCGGCCGTCGTGGCGCAGAGGTCGTCATGAGACAACGTCGTCATGGGGCAGTGGCTGTCATGAGGCAGAGAAGTTGACGGCCGGGAGCCTGGTCCGGTAGAAAACCGAGCGTTCATCGTGCCAGTGAAAGGCAGACATGCCCGAGTCGGACAGAGTGCGCCGCCCCTAGCGGCGGCGTGATCCCACTCTGAGCCGCCGCATCAGCGTCAGTCGCCGGTGCGGCCTTTACCGCTGCCCGGCTCCATGCTCGACACACGGAGCGCGCGGTGCGACGAACACTCGTCATCATTCTTCTTGCCCTCATCACCCTTCCCCTGTCCATCACGGGCGCCTCTGTCGCGCTGCCCGGCATCAGGGCCGACCTGGACGCCGGCCTGGCCGCGACCCAGTGGGTGGTCAACAGCTACAACGCCTGCTTCGCCGCCTTCCTGGTGTTCGCGGGCTCGCTGACCGACGTCCTGGGCCGCAGGCGGGTCTTCGCCTGGGGCGTGGCGCTGTTCTGCGCGAGCGGCGTGGCGGGCGCGGCCGCGACCGACATCCTGCTGCTCGACCTCGTGCGGGCCGTCGGCGGGGTCGGCGCGGCGGCGGCGACCACCGGCGGGACCTCGATCCTCGCCGCGACCTTCCACGGCCAGGCCAGAGCGCGCGCCTTCGGCCTGCTCGGCGCGGCGCTCGGGGCGGGGCTCGCCCTCGGCCCCACGGCGGGCGGCCTGCTGGTGGAGTGGCTGGGCTGGCGGGCGGTGTTCGCCGTGCCCGCGGCGATCTCCGCGCTGGCCCTGGCGCTCGTGCCCGCGCTGCCCGCCATGCGCGGAGCGGGTGGACGCGGGGTCGACCGGGCGGGCGCGGCCCTGTTCACCTCCGCCCTGCTGGTGCTGATCTTCGCCCTGGACGAGGGCCCCGCCATGGGCTTCGGCAGCCCGATCATCGTCGGCTCGTTCGCCGCGGCGCTGGTGCTGGCCGCGGCCTTCGTCGTCGTGGAGCGCCGCGTGGCCTTTCCGATGATCGAGACCGGTCTCGTCGCCGACAGGAGGTTCCTGGCGTTCTCGGTGGCGGCGGGGGCCCTCATGGGCATCCTCGTGCCGCTGGTGGTCTACCTCCCCTCGTACCTGATCTCGGTCGTCGGCCTCCAGCCCGCGCAGGCGGGGCTCTGGCTGCTCATGCTGACCGTTCCCTCGGTCGTCCTTCCCCCGGCAGGGGCGGCGCTTGCCAGGCGGCGTCCCGTGGCGACCGTCGCCGGTTGTGTGGCGGTGAGCGGGTCGGGAGCGCTGCTTCTGGTCACCATCGGGCCCGACAGCACGCTCATGACACTGTTGGCGCCGTTCGCGCTGGTCGGCATCGGCGTGGGGCTGTCCAACGGGGTGCTCGACGGGCTGGCCATCGCCAGCCTCCCGCCTGAGCGGGCGGGGGCCGCCTCAGGCCTGTTCAACACCGCGCGCCTGACCAGCGAGACCGTGGCGCTGGCGGCCGTGGGCGCGATGCTGGCCGCGCTCAGCGGAGGCAGCATGGAAGGCGTGGCCTTCACCTCTGCCCTTCGCGCGGTGTGCCTCGCGCTGGCCGCCCTCGCCGCCGTCGCCACGGTCTGCGTCCTCGTCCTGGCCCGAAGGACACATCACCATGGCTACGCAGAGCAATGAGAGCATTACACGTTGGCAAGCAATCACCCATGCGCACAGTAGTCAAATGACAGCGCAGGGGAGTATCTCCCTGTCCTATGAGCAGAGGAGACGACAGGGTGAAGCGGTTTGTCGGGATTGGCGCCGGACTGGCGCTGCTGGTCGCCGGGCTGGGCGGGGCGGGAAGCGCCGAGGCGAACGCGGGCTCCGGGGTGGTCTGGGGACCGTGTGTGAAGCAGCCTTCGCTCGCCGCCCGTGTCCTGGGCAGTCTCGGGATCATCGATCGGCCGGAGGTCGAGCCGGAGCAGCCGGGGGTGGAGTGCGCCACTCTGCGGGTGCCTCTCGACCACCGTGATCCCTACGGCCAGAAGATCAAGCTGGCGCTCAACAGGGTGAAGGGATCGGTCTCCCGCGACGCCAACCACCTGGGCACGCTGCTGGTCAACCCCGGCGGCCCGGGTGCTTCGGGGCTCGCCCTGGCCACGCATGTAGCCTCGGCGCTGCCGCCTGGCCTGGCGGCCCGCTACGACGTGGTCGGCTTCGACCCGCGCGGGGTCGGCAAGAGCGAGCCTGCCCTGCGCTGCGTCGATCCTGCCAAGTACTTCTCGGCGCCCCGCCCCGACCAGGTGCCGAGAAGCTTCGCGGCCGAGAGGGTGCTGCTCGGCAGGGCCCAGGAGTACGCGGCCCGCTGCGGCAACATGTGGGCGTGGATGCTGCCGCATCTGACCTCCGAGAACACCGTCCGCGACATGGACGCCATCAGGGCTGCGCTCGGGGAGGAGCGCATCAGCTACTTCGGCTACTCCTACGGCACCTACCTCGGCGCCGTCTACGCCTCGCTCTTCCCCGGCAGGCTCAAGCGCCTCGTGCTCGACAGCACGGTCGACCCCAAGGGTGTCTGGTACAAGGCCAACCTCGCCCAGAACCTCGCCTTCGAACGGCGTCACCGCGACTTCCTCGCCTGGACGGCCAAGCACAACGCGGTCTACCGGCTGGGCCGTACGGTGAAGGAGACCTCCTTCGCCTACTACTCCATGCGCCATCGCCTGGCCGCCAGAGCGGCAGGTGGAAAGGTGGGGGCGAGCGAGCTCGACGACCTGTTCACCCTCGGCGGGTACGCCAACCAGATGTGGCCGAGCCTGGCGGGCGCCTGGTCGAGGTACGTGCGCCAGGGTGACGTGCAGGGCCTGGTCGAGGTGTGGAAGCAGCACGGCCAGAACAGCGCGGAGGACGAGAACGGCTACGCGGTCTACCTGGGCGTGCAGTGCACCGACGCCTCGTGGCCGCGCACCTGGACGACCTGGCGGACCGACATGGCCAGGCTGCACCGCGTCGCGCCCTTCCTCACCTGGCCCAACGCCTGGTACAACGCGCCGTGCGCGTTCTGGGCCACGCCGGCAGGGACGCCCGTGACGCTCAGGGCGGCCCGTGAGCTGCCGCCGATCCTGATGATCCAGTCGCGGCGCGACGCCGCCACGCCGTACGAGGGGGCGGTGAACATGCGCGGGCTGTTCCCCAGCGCCCGCATGCTCGTCGTGCCGGGTGGCAACCACGGCGTCGCGCTGGGCGGCGACGGGTGCGTGGACCAGCACCTGTTCCGCTACCTCGAGGACGGCTCGCTGCCCTCCGCGCGGGCGAACTGCCCCGGCGTGCCGGAACCGACGCCGATGGAGCGGATGGCGGCGGGAGACGCGCCGCACCTGCGTCTGATGGAGGCGCTCGGCCGTCGATAGCTGGGCGTGGTTCATGTCAAAACGGGGCAGGTCGCGTAGGCTGGCCGGTGTGATGCTGCGTACATCGGCGTCGCGCGTGCTCGACGACAGCGACAGGGACGAAGTGCTCGCACTTCTCGACACCAACCCTGTCGCCAACGTCTTCGTCGCCTCACGGGTCAGGAGCGTCGGGTTGCACCCGACGCGCCTGGGCGGGCAGATGTGGGGGTTCGGGCCGCGCGGCGCGCTCACCTCGCTCTGCTACGCCGGAGCAAATCTGGTGCCGGTCAACGCCGGGCCCGAGGCCGTGCACGCCTTCGCCGACCGCGCGCGCAAGCAGGGCCGCCGATGCTCGTCCATCGTCGGCCCCGCCCCCGCGGTCGAGCTGCTGTGGGAGCGGCTGGAGCCGCACTGGGGGCGGGCCAGGGCCATCCGTTGGTCGCAGCCGGTCATGGCGACCACCCAGAAGTCCCCGTATCCCGCCGACCCGCTCGTACGGCGGGTGCGTCCCGAGGAGTTCGACATCCTCCTGCCCGCCTGCGTGGCGATGTTCACCGAAGAGGTGGGCATCTCGCCCAACGGGGGTGACGGCGGCGCGCTCTACCGCACGCGGGTGGCCGAGCTGATCCGCATCGGCCGCTCCTACGCGCGCATCGACGACGGCAAGGTCGTGTTCAAGGCCGAGGTCGGCGCCGTCACCCCGCAGGCCTGCCAGATCCAGGGCGTCTGGGTCGACCCCGCGCTGCGCGGCCAGGGTCACGCGGTGGCGGGCATGGCGGCGGTGGTGGAGGCGGCGCTCTCCTGCTTCGCTCCAGTCGTCTCGCTGTACGTCAACGACTTCAACCACGCGGCCAGGGCCGTCTACAGAAGGGTCGGCTTCCATGAGGTCGACACGTTCATGTCTGTCCTGTTCTAGGCTCTTTTTCATGATCCTCGTCACTGGAGCCACAGGAAACGCGGGCAGGGCCGTCGTAGGCGCGCTCGCCGAGGCGGGTGCGCCGGTCCGCGCGCTGGTCAGGCGGCAGGCCGACCTGCCGGCCGAACTCGCCACAGGCGACCTCAACGACCCCGCCTCCGTCGCGGCGGCGCTGGAGGGGGTGCGGGGGGTCTTCCTGCTCAGCGGCTACGACAACATGGCCGCGACGCTGGCGGAGATCGCCAAGGCGGGCGTGGAGCGCGTCGTGCTGCTGTCGGCGAGCGCCGCCGAGACGGGCAACCCGGCCAACGCCGTCTCTCGCTACCACATCGAGTCGGAGGCCATGGTCCGCGAGTCGGGCGTGCCGTGGACGATCCTGCGCCCGCGCACCTTCTTCGCCAACACCTTCCGCTGGCTCGACCAGCTGAGGGCGGGCGACGTGGTGAAGGACGCCTTCCCCGACGTTCGGGTGGCCGCCATCGACCCCCTCGACATCGGCGCGGTCGCCGCCACGGCCTTCCTGACCGACGGACACGAGGGGCAGGTCTACCCGCTCACGGGGCCGCAGTCACTGCTGCCCGCCGACAGAGTGCGCCTGCTCGGCGAGGTGCTGGGACGCGACCTCACCTTCGTCGGGCTCTCCGACGAGGAGGCCAGGGCCCAGATGAGCGCCGCCATGCCGCAGATGTACGTCGACGCCTTCTTCGACTTCTTCGCCGCGGGCAACCTCGACGAGTCGCCCGTGCTGCCCACCGTCGAGCAGGTCACCGGCCGTCCGCCCAGGCCCTTCGCGGAGTGGGCCGCGGCCAACGCCGCCGCCTTCCGCCGGACGGACGCCTAGTTCTACTAGCTAGGAGGCGGCGACCTCCAGGCGGCCCGAGTCGCTGCTCATCTCGATCGTCCTGGCGGCGGAGTCGTCGTGGATCGCCGCGATCTCCTTGTCGCCCGAGCTGGTCTCGGCCGTGACGTGGTAGGGCCCCTTCGGCACGCGCACCTCGCTGGAGCCGGAGTCGCTTCTGGTCTCCACCTTGTCGGGCGGCGCGGTGAACACCAGCTTCGTGTCGCCCGAGTCGGTCTCCGCGAGGACCTGCTTGGCGGTCAGCCGGTCGGCCTCGATCGCGCCCGAGTCGCTCTTGGCCTTCACCTCGCCCGACAGGCCGGTCAGCGTCATCTGGCCGGAGTCGGTCTCGGCGTCCACCAGCAGGCCCTTCGGCACCTCGACCAGGTAGCTCACGTCGCAGCCCGAGTTGATCCCCACCGAGATCGGGCAGGTGAACGACAGCGCCAGCGTGTCGCCCTTCACCACGTGGCTCGTGGTGGGCTTGTTCTTGTTCCAGACGAGGGTCTCGGTCACGTGGATCCCCTTGCGGTCCGACTCCACCACCTCGACGGTGCCCGAATCGGCCTCCACCCTCAGCGCCGCCACCTTGTCGGTGACGTCGTAGCTGACGCTCTCCCGCTCCTTCGCGCCCAGCCCGCCGCATCCCGTCAGGGCCGCCCCGAGCCCGACCAGGCTCGCGATCACGATCGTCCTCTTCGTCTTCACGAGAGCCAACTCTCCTACAGGCAGGGAGCGACGCCTTCAGGGACCACCCTGAAACACCCCTGAGTGGCCACCCTCGCACAGCCCCGGGACCCCGGCGGCGATCCCTCGACGGCGCCGTGCCCCGCGGGCGGATCGCCGAGCTCCCGCGGCGCCCCGGCCGTACCCCCGGCCGCCCCCAGCCGACCCCCAGCCGATCGTGCGCGGTGCTCGGCACAGTGGTCCCACCGGTCAGCGAGACCGGCCGAACAAGGAGAGACACCATGACCGCGAGCCGTGAGATCCGCCTGGCAGCCCGCCCCGTCGGCGAGCCCGCTCCTCAGCACTTCGAGCTGGTGGAGACCACCGTCCCCGAGCCCGAAGAGGGCCAGATCGTGGTCCGCAACACCTGGATGTCCGTGGACCCCTACATGCGCGAGCGGATGGACGACGTCGAGTCGTACCTGCCGCCGTTCCAGCTCGGCGCCCCCATGGACGGCTCGGCGGTCGGCGAGGTCGTCGCCTCCCGCTCGGCCGGCGTCCCCGTCGGCGCGACCGTCGTGCACTTCCTCGGCTGGCGTGAGTACGCCGTCATGGACGCGGCCGCCGCCACCGTGGTCGACACCGCTCTGGCCCCCGCCGAGGCCTACCTGGGCGCGCTCGGCACCACGGGCCTGACCGCCTACGCCGCGCTGACCGAGGTCGCCCCCGTACGGCAGGGCGACGTCGTCCTGGTCTCGGCGGCGGCGGGAGCGGTGGGCAGCATCGCGGGTCAGCTGGCCCGCAAGCTGGGCGCGGCCAGGGTCATCGGCTCGGCGGGCGGACCGCTGAAGGCCAAGAAGCTGGTCGAGGAGTTCGGCTACGACGCGGCCATCGACTACCGGGCGGGCTCGCTCGCCGCCCAGCTGGCCGAGGCCGCGCCCGACGGCGTCGACGTCTACGTCGACCACGTCGGCGGCGACCACCTGGTGGCCGCCATCGACGCCCTGCGGCACGGCGGCAGGATCGCGCTGGTCGGCGCGATCAGCACCTACAACGCCACCTCACCCGTCCCCGGCCCCGCCAACCTGTTCTCGCTGGCGGCCAAGGACGCCAACCTGCGCGGCATGCTGATCAACAGCTACTTCCACCTGTTCCCCGAGTGGATCGGCAAGGCGGCGGGCTGGCTGGCGGACGGCTCGCTGCACACCGAGCTGACCGTGGCGGAGGGCATCGCCCAGGCGCCCGCGGCCTTCCTCGACATGATGCGAGGAGGCAACGTCGGCAAGATGCTGGTCAGGCTCTGAACAGCCGGACAGCGGCGCATGACAGGACGGCACGGAGGGGAGCCGGCGACGCCGAGGGCGCGCCGGCTCCCCGCACTCGATGGCATCATCGGGCTCATGAGGATCACTGTGCTGGGAGGGTGCGGCGCCTGGCCCACCGCGGGACAGGCCTGCAGCGGGTTCCTGGTGGAGCACGACGGCTTCAGACTGCTGCTCGACCTGGGCTACGCGGCGCTGCCACGCCTGCTGGAGACGACGACCGCCGAGCAGGTCGACGCGGTCGTCATCAGCCACGGACATCCCGACCACTGCGCGGATCTCAACCCGCTGCTGAGGGCGAGGGCGCTGGGCGGGCACAGGCCGCCGCCGCTGCCGATCCACGCCCTGCCAGGCGCGCTGTCGGCGGTCCTGTCCCTGGACAGGCCGGGCATGCTGGAGGAGGCCTACCAGGTGCGTGAGTTCGAGGCCGGCGACCGGCTGGCCTTCGGCCCCTTCACGGTCGACACGGCGCTGCTGCCGCACTGGGTGCCCAACGCCGCCGTGCGGGTGCGGGCGGGCGGCACGTCGGTCACCTACACAGGAGACGGCGGCCCGAGCCCCGACCTGGTCGCGCTGGCTCGTGACAGCGACCTCCTGATCGCCGAGGCGACCTATCCCGACCAGATGCCGCCCGACGACGCGGGCTACCTCACCAGCGCCTTCCAGGCCGGGCAGCAGGCCGCCGAGGCGGGGGTGGGACGGCTGCTGCTGACGCATCTGTGGCCGGGCACGGACCCCGAGGCCGCCGTGAAGGCCGCGGGCACAAGCTTCCGCGACGAGATCGCGGTCGCGGTGGGCGGCATGACCGTCGAGGTGTGAGCCGCTCGGTCAGAGGCGGACCAGGCGGTCGAAGAGCCTGGCCAGCTCGGCGTCGGGGTCGGAGGTGAGGCCGGCGTGCACGGCCGAGGTCTGCACCACCGTGCTGCGAGGGGCGGTCAGCCAGCGGAACCTGCTGCCGAGGGACTCGCGCACCAGCGGGCCCGCCTCGTCGCCGCACGCCAGCTCGTAGGCCGACAGCGCCTGCCGAACCTGGGCGGCGTCGGCGGCCGGGTCGAGGGCGCGCAGGCGGGCCTCGTCGAGCTCGACGCGGGCGCACAGGTACGCGCGCGGCTGGCAGTAGAGCAGGATCCCGACGTTGATCTGCTCCCCGCGCTCCATCTGCGGGATGACGCGGATGACGGCGTACTCGTAGACGTCGCGCTGCATCACTTGTCTCCCTGCTTCCAGAACGCGCCGACCGAGCTGGGGCCGCTCTTCGGCCTCGCGGGCGTCTCGCCCGCCATGCGCAGCCAGGCCCGAGGGCCGTGGGCGCGGGCGAGCAGGTGCTCGACGTAGGCCTCACGCGCGGCCTGCGCCGAGTCGAACACGTCGTCCTCCAGCCACTCGTCAGGCACCAGAGCGGTGATCGACGAGAGGAGCTCCCTGGTGACCCTCTCGGCCAGCCTGTCGCCAGCAGCGGAGACGTCGGTGGCGAAAGGCGCGAGGACGTGGTCGCCGGCGTCGAAGGGCCGCTGCGGGTCGGCGCTCTTCCAGCTGTGGTGGAACCACAGCGCGGCGCCGTGGTCGATGAGCCAGGTGTCGTGGTGCCAGACCAGCAGGTTGGGGTTGCGCCAGCTGCGGTCGACGTTGTGGATGAGGCCGTCGAACCACAGCACCTCGGCGGCGAACGCGGCGTCGGGCTGCCACGAGAGCGGGTCGAACCCCAGCGCGCCCGGCAGGAAGTCGACGGCGAGGTTGAGCCCCTCGCTCGCCTGGAGCAGGGCCTGAATCTCGAAGTCGGGCTCGCGCAGGCCGATCTGGGGATCGAGCTCGATGAGCTTGAGCTCGGGGGTGCGCAGCCCGAGCGCCCTGGCCAGCTCGGCGCAGATGACCTCCGCCACCAGCACCTTGGGCCCCTGACCCGCGCCGCGGAACTTCACGGCGTAGGTGCCGAGGTCGTCGGCCTCCACCACGCCTGGCAGCGACCCGCCCTCGCGCAACGGGGTCACGTAGCGGGTCGCCGTGATCTCTTCCAGCATGGGACGAGGCTATCGGCCCGCCGCCCTGCGCTTCACCGCCCCCAGCATCGCCCTGCGGACCAGGCCGCTGCCGAACCTGATCACCAGCCAGTAGCGGGCCATGGCGCGGCGCGCGTCGGGGCTGGTGGTCACCACCCTGGTCTCCGTGGTCAGGCGCGTCCGCCCACCGCCGAGGTCGGTCAGCAGGAAGCCGAAGGTGGCCTTGCCGTACCCGGGGCTGTCGAAGGTCTCGAAGTCGGCGACGGTGAGGTTGGCGGCGGCGCCCAGCCGCCACCACTGCCCGACCACCCCGTGCACGACCTCCCTGCCGGGCTCCTCGGCCAGGACGGCAAAGCTCGGCAGGTCGCTCTGGGCGTGCCCGTGGAGCAGGCGGGAGATGACGTCGCGAGCGGCGAAGAGCGGCCTGGCCGCCTTGATGTCGCTCGGGCGCAGGTCCTGGACGGCGGCCCAGACCCGTTCCCTCGGGGCGCGGATGACGATCGAGTGCCGCTCGGCGTGTTCGGGGACGGGGATGTAGCGGTCAGCGAGCGTGGGCATGGGCGACCTTCCATACGGTGGCGTATGGTCAGACTGTACGGCATCGTATGGAAGGCTGGCCGGATGGGTCGGTTGACGGCGGACGACTGGGCGAAGGCGGCGCTGGACGCGCTCGTGGAGGGCGGCCTGGCAGCCGTCGCGGTAGAAGCCGTGGCGGCCAGGCTGGGCGTGTCGAAGGGCAGCTTCTACTGGCACTTCGCCAACAGGCAGGCACTGGTCGCGGCGGCTCTCGCGCTCTGGGAGTCGCGCACCGAGCAGGTGATCGCCGAACTCGAGACGATCGAGGAGCCGGGGGCGCGCATGCGCGCGCTGCTGGAGCTGGCCTTCGCCGACCCCGCCGACGCGGCGATCTCCTTCAGGCTGATCAGCGCGGCCGACGACCCCTTCGTCGCAGGCGTGGCGCGCAGGGTCAGCACCCGCAGGCTCGACGTCATGCAGGCGGCGCTGGAGGAGCTGGGCCAGCCCGCCCCCACGGCCAGGGACAGGGTGGTCGCCGGGTACAGCAGCTATCTCGGGATCGCCGCGCTGACCAGGATCGGCGTGGTGGAGGCCGCCCCGCGCGACGTCGTGGCCCAGGCACTGGCCGAGCTGGGCGTGGACCCTACCGAGATCACATCTTAGAGATGACCTCCTCGGCGAAGCGCTCCATCGTGGCGACCTTGGGCTCGCCTGGCCACAGCCACCAGGGCGCGGCCATCGTGGCCGTGATGCCCTTGTCGGCGAAGCGCCGGTAGGTGGCGGCGTCGGGGAGCACGGCCAGCGGGGCGACGATCTCCAGTGCGTCCTCGGGCCTGCCGTACTCCTTCAGATAGCGGCGCAGGTCGGCGAGGACCGCGTCGATCTGCTCCTCGGTGTAGATCCGGTTGCCGATCCAGCCGTCTCCTGCCCTGGCCGCCCTGCGCAGCGCCGCCTCGCTGTCGCCGCCCACGTAGATCGGGATCGGCGCGGCGGGCGCCGGCGACATCGACAGCGGCGGCAGTCCCGGCAGCTCGACCTGGGCGCCCGACCAGAGCTCGCGCAGGCGCGGGAGCATCTCGTCGAGCCTGCGCCCGCGCGTGTGGAAGTCCTGACCGGTGGCGGCGAACTCCTCCTTGCACCAGCCCACGCCGACCCCGAAGCTCACCCTGTCGCCCGACAGCACGGCGGCCGTCGACACCTGCTTGGCCACGGTGATCAGGTCGCGGGCGGGGGCGATGTAGACGTTGGGGGAGAAACGCAGCCGCGTCGTGACCGCCGACATCGCGCCGATCGTCACCCATACGTCCGGCCAGTGCGTCTCGGCGGTCCATCGCATCCTGCCGTAGGGGTACGGCGTGCTGAAATCGGCGAAGAACAGGTGGTCCGACAGCGTGAAGGTGTCGAACCCACACTGCTCGGCCGCCACGGCCAACTCGACGAACTCGTTCGTGTCACAGAACGAGGCGCCGAGCCAGAACCTCACTGGAACTCCGGGATGACCTTGGTGGCGAACAGTTCGAGGTTGCGTTTGACGGTGTCGAGGGGGAGCACGCCCTGCTGGCCCTGCATGTACAGGCCGAACCACTCCAGGTCGGGCATGCGGTCGAGCATGCGCTGGATGCCGCGCTTGACGTCGTCGGGCGAGCCGAACAGCGCCATCTCGACATCGTTCATGCGCCGCACGTCGCCCTTCTCCGGTGAGATCGGCTCGTGCCTGTCGTCCTCCTTCTTGCGCAGCACCTCCAGGTAGCCGAAGGGGCCGAAGAAGGCGGCGAAGTCCTTGGGGATCTTCTTGCCGTAGGTGTTGATCGCCTCTTCCGTGGTGTCGGCGATTCCCACGATCTTGAGGATGCCGGTGTGCTCACCCAGCTTGTAGTCGCGGCCCTGCTTGGCCGACTCCTCCTGGTAGAGCTTGGCCTTCGCGGCGTGGTCGTCGGGGTTCGGCGTGAACATCCACGGCATGATGTCCTCCTGCGCGGCCCTGATGACCGAGCGGTCGGAGATCGTGAACGGCTGCCACAGCTCGGGGTGCGGGTTCTGGTACGGCCTCGGGCACACGCTGACCGCCTGGACCCTGCCCTCGTCGTCGAGCTCGTCGGGCGCGCCGAAGGTCCGCGTCCACTCGGTGGCCGGCCACCCCTCGATGCCCTCGAAGGGATAGGGCACCTGATAGTCGAGGACGTCGGACTTGTAGCGGAGCGTCTCCTGCGTCCACGCCATCTTCATGATCTTCAGGACCTCGCCGAAGACGTCGAAGTTGCGGTTGTCGCTGGAGGAGCCGTCCGATCTGGCGGCCGCCGCATGCCAGCGCTGGCCCAGCACGTTCATCCACCTGTTCTGGTAGCCGCGCGCCACGCCGAGCCGCAGCCGTCCCTTGGAGAACTGGTCGAGCAGCGCCACGTCCTCCGCCGCCCTGATCGGGTCCCAGGCGGGCAGCACCAGGCCGAGCGGGGCCAGCAGGATCCGCTCCGTCCGCGCCGCAAGGTCGGTCAGGAACATCAGCGGGTTGACCGAGAACTCCATCCCCTCCGAATGGAAGTGGTGCTCGGTCATCATCAGCGCGTCGAAGCCGATCCTGTCGGCGTGCACCGCGATCTCCCGCACCTCGTGCAGCAGCCTCTGGTACGACTCGGTGTCCCGCCCGATCGGCCGCCTGGCGCGGGCGTTCTCCTCGGCCGCGTACCCGGAACCGGGGATCTGGGGGTTGAGAAAGATCGCGAACTTCACCGGGAGATCTCCTTCAGCCATTGGTTGACCACGAGCGTGAACTCGGCGGGCCGCTCCTCGTGCAGCCGGTGGCCGCTGCCCTGCCAGCAGACCGTGCGCGAGGCGGGATGCTTGAACAGGTCCGACTCCCACGCCGCCTGCGCGGGGTCGGTCCAGAAGGTGAGCACGGGGCACTCGCGGCGGGACAGGTAGGGCTCGGCGGCGGCCCGCGAGCCGATCGCCTCGGGTCCCGACCACAGCGCGTCGTACGCCTCGGTCAGCACGTGCGGGGGTGTCGCGAGCAGCCGCCGCCTGTGCCACTCGCGCAGCCAGGCGGGCGAGGCGGGCGTGTAGCACCACTCGTCGATGCGCACGGCGGGGGTCTCGCGCATCGCGACCGCCATGGCGACGACCTCGTCGGGCCTTCCGTAGCCCGGGTCGACTCCGACCACGGCCTCGACCCGTGAGGGGTGTTCGACGGCGAGCCTGGAGGCGATCACGCCGCCCATGGAGTGCCCGACGGCCACGCAGCGCTCGACGGCGAGCAGGTCGAGCAGGGCGAGGAGGTCCTCGGCCATGGTGGGCGGATTGTTGCCGCTCGGCGGAGCCGACGAGTAGCCGTGTCCGCGAAGGTCCACGGCGATGACCCGGAATCTCGCGGCGAAGGAGGGGATGTGGTGGACCCACTGGTGGGAGTCGGCGCCCCAGCCGTGCACGAGCAGCAGCGTCGTGTCACCCGAGCCGTCGTCGGTGTAGAACAGCCGCACATCCCCGGCCGCAGCGAATCCCATGAGCGGCAAGCTACTCTAAGAAACGGTCCCGAGCAATCGCTTGGTTAAGGAGTCGGTCATGCGGCTTGGCGTCACGATGTTCAGCACCGACCTGGCGATGCCGGTCGCCGATCTGGCCAGGGCGGCGGAGGAGCGCGGCTTCTCCTCGCTCTACCTTCCCGAGCACACCCACATCCCCGTCTCCCGCCGTACGCCGCCGCCGACGGGCACGCCGCAGCTGGCCGAGGAGTACAGGCGCACGCTCGACCCGCTGGTCGCGCTGGCCTCGGCCGCCACCGTGACCTCGACGATCACGCTCGGGACCGGAATCCTGCTGGCCGCCCAGCGCGAGCCCATCGTCACGGCCAAGGCGATCGCCACGCTCGACCACCTGTCGGGCGGGCGCGTGGCGGTCGGCGTGGGTTTCGGCTGGAACGTCGAGGAGATCGAGAACCACGGCGTGCCGTACAGGGACAGGAGAGAGGTGGCCAGGCGCAACGTGCTGGCGATGAAGGCGCTGTGGAGCCAGGAGGTGGCGGCCTTCGAGGGCGTCGAGCCCTCGTGGTCGTGGCCCAAGCCGCTGTCGGGGCCGCCGGTCTACGTCGGCGGCGCGGCGGGGCCCAAGCTGTTCGAGCACGTCGCGCAGTACGCCGACGGATGGATGCCGATAGGGGGCAAGGGGATCAAGGCCGCGCTGCCCGCGCTGCGCGAGGTGGCGGCCACGGCCAGGGTCATCCCGTTCGGCACGCTGCCCACACAGGGGAAGCTCGACTACTACGCCTCGCTCGGCATCGAGGAGGTCGTGCTGTCGCTGCCCAGCGGGCCGGGCGACGAGGTGCTGCCCGTTCTGGACCAGTACGCGACGTTTCTCTAGCCGCGGCACCCTAACGCGAAGGTCACCTTCCCGGTACGGCTCGCACCCGTCCTCCGGCGCCCGCCCCGCCTGCCCGTACGGCCGCGCTCGCCACCTGGTTTCGACCTGTCCCAGGTCAGAGGCGGCCTTTCCGGCCAAGCACGCGTTTCGGGTGATCAGGGCGGGTGAGACCGCCGCTCGCCCTACCGCAAGTGTGCAGAAATAGGGACATCACAACGGAGTTACGGTCCGTTGACGCGCCACGATCCCTCGACTTCAGTAGAGAGGTGACGGGTGGCAGCGAGGGGAGGCGCCCGTGCCTGTACCGCTCAAGATGGGGGACCCGAAGAGACTGGGAGACTACGAGCTGTCCGGACGCCTGGGGGAGGGCGGTCAGGGCGTCGTCTACTTGGGCACTCTGGGGGAAGAATCGTTCGCGGTCAAGTTGCTTCACGGGCCTGTGGGGGACGAGCAGGCGGCTTTCCTGCGTGAGGTCGAGCTGGCCAAGCACGTCGCCAGGTTCTGCACCGCGCAGGTGGTGGACGCGGGGTTCGACGACGGCAGGCCGTACATCGTCAGCGAGTACGTCGACGGCCCCTCTCTGAGCAGGGAGGTGGCGCTGGCGGGGCCGCGCAGCGGCGGCGCCCTCGAACGGCTGGCCGTCGGCACCGCGACCGCGCTGGCCGCCATCCACAGGGCCGGGATCGTGCACCGCGACTTCAAGCCGCAGAACGTGCTGCTCGGCCCCGACGGGCCTCGCGTGATCGACTTCGGCCTGGCCAAGGCGCTGGACGCGGCGGCCACCGTCAGCGGCAGGGGCGTGGGGACGCCGGCCTACATGGCGCCCGAGCAGATCACCGCCTCAGCGATAACCGGCGCGGTGGACGTGTTCTCCTGGGGCGCCACCATGTGCTTCGCGGCCAACGCCTCCGCGCCGTTCGGGCAGGACTCGGTGGCGCCGGTGCTGCACCGCATCCTGACCGCGGAGCCCGAACTCGGCCGTCTCGACGGGCGGCTCGGCGCCCTTGTCGAGCACTGCCTCGACAAGGACCCGCGCAACCGGCCGACCAGCAGGGAGTTGCTGCTCGCGCTGCTGGGGGCCGGTGACGAGGTTCCGGCGGAGGTGCTGCGCTCGCCTCCGCCGCACATCCTCAGGGTCGATCCCTACCCGCTGGCCGAGCCGGAGGCGACGGGGGCGGCGGAGGGCTACCTGCTGCCCGAGTCGCGCGGCAGGGTGCGGTCGGGCGCGTCGCAGGCCAGGGCCTCGCGATCGGCGCGCGGTTCGGGCTCGCCCGCCGTCCGGAGCGATCCGAGGGGCTCGGTCGTGCCGTGGCCACGGGTGCCTGGCGACGACGGGGGGCACCCCTCGTGGCCGGGGGGAGACGGGCGGACGCCCGAGGCCACGCACCCCGGCAGATGGGTGGGGCCCGCCGCGAACAGGGCGTCGCTGGCCGTGTCCGGCGCGCTGCTGGTCAGCGCCGCGGTGCTGGTGGCGGTGCTGGTGCCCGCGCTCCAGAGCAGCGAGGCGCCTCCCGTGTCCGTCGCCGAGCCCACGCGGGTGACCTCCTCGGCCGCCGCGTCGCCGCCGGGTCAGCAGGGCTCCGGCAAGATCAAGGACACCCCCACCTCGATCGAGCGCCAGCCCTCCCCTCCGCCGTCCGTCGTTCCCGTGACCTACTCCGTGCCCTCACTCGTGGGCATGGATCGTTCCGCCGCCGTCCGCGCGATCAAGGACGCGGGGCTCGTGGTGGGGTCGGTGTCCGAGCGCGACTCGGCGCGTTCGCCGGGTGAGGTGCTCGGGAGCACGCCGGGGGGCGGGACCAGGGTCGCCAGAGGCACCCGCGTCGACCTGGAGGTGGCGGCGGGTCCGAGGGTGCCGGCGCTGGCCGGGCTCACCCGTGAGGCCGCCTCGTCCGCGCTGGCCGCCGCGGGGCTGAGGACGGGGAAGATCACGCAGAGCTGCTCCGAGCTGCCCGGCGGCCAGGTGATCAGCAGCAAGCCGGGGGCGGGCGCCAGACTCGCGCCGGGCAGGACGGTGTCGCTGCTGGTCGCCCAGCAGGGCGCACGGGTGCCGCCGGTCGTGGGGCTCTCCCGCGCCGAGGCGCGGGGTTCGCTGAAGGCGGCGGGCTTCGCGGTACGGCAGAAGGCGCAGATCGTGGACGACCCCGACGTCGTGAACTCCGTCCTGGGACAGAGCGTGTCGCCGGGAACGTGCGCCACGCCTGGACGGACGGTGGTGATCACGGTGGGGGTGGCAGGCCAGTCCTTCCCCGACCCCTCCGAACCGACCCTGCCTCCCGACAGCGCCGAACCGCCCGCGGGCGCCGAACCCACCCCGAGGCCGACGCCGACCGACGAGGAGAGCCCGCCCGAGAACTGATCAGCAGTTCGCGGGCGGTCATGGGCGGCGTTCCAGTTCACGGGGTTCGACGGCGCCAGGAGCGAGCAGCAGTGCGGCTTCCTCCTCGGTGACGGGACGGTCGATCTCGGCATAGCCGCCGTCCGCGCCGCGGACGATGACGCCGGTCTCCACCCCGTGCGTGACGGTGTGCCGGTCGCGGTCCTGGAGGCCCAGGCAGATCCGGTAGGTGATCAGATAGCCCAGCACCGGACCCGCGAAGATCGCGACGCGGAAGAACCAGGTGGTGGCGTACAGCGAGACGCCGAAGGCGGTGGCCAGGACGTCGTTGCCGCCGGCCGCCCACAGGATGCCGTAGTACACGATGCCGGCGACGCCGAGGCCGGTGCGCCAGGGTACGTCACGTGGCCGGTCGAGCAGGTTGTGCACACGGGTGTCCCTGGTGAAGCGGCGCTCCAGCATCGGGTACACGGCGAGGCCGGTGAACAGCAGGCCGGGCGCGATCAGCGCGGGGATGATGAGGCTGAGCGTCAGCGTGTGCCCGAAGACGGTCATCTCCCAGCCGGGCATGATGCGCAGCGCGCCCTCCAGGAAGCCCATGTACCAGTCGGGCTGCGAGCCTGAACTGACCACGCTGGGACGGGCAGGGCCGTACAGCCAGATGGGGTTGATCTGGAACAGCGTGGCCAGCAGGGAGACGACCGCGAACGTGAACAGGAAGAACGCCGTCGTCTTCGCCAGGAAGGCGGGGAAGAACGGCGCCCCCCTGACCACCCGGTTCGACAGGCCCTTCGCCCTGAACTGCGTGTGCGTCTGCCGCCAGGTCAGCACCACCGCGTGCAACGGGATGAGCGCCAGCAGCAGGCCGGGGATCAGCAGCGTGTGGATGCTGAACAGGCGCGAGATGATGTCGTCGCTCGGATACTCGCCGCCGAACAGGAACATCGCGGTGTGGGTGCCGACCAGTGGGATCGACAGGATGACCGCGTGCAGGATGCGCAGCCCCGCGCCCGACAGCGCGTCATCGGGGAGCGAGTAGCCGAACAGCCCGTTGAGCAGCACCAGCGTGAACAGCAGGACACCGATCAGCCAGTTCAGGTCGCGCGGCTTACGGAAGGCGCCGGTGAAGAAGTTGCGCAGCATGTGGACACAGATCGCGGCCAGGAAGACCAACGTGGACCAGTGGTGCAGCTGGCGCATCAGCAGCCCGCCGCGCACGTCGAAGCTGATCTCCAGGCTCGAGGCGTAGGCCTCGCTCATGGCGACCCCGCGCAGCGGCACGTAGGAGCCGTCGTAGACCACCTCGGTCATGCTCGGCTTGAAGAAGAAGGTGAGGAAGACGCCGGTCAGCAAGACGATGACGAAGGCGTACAGGGCGATCTCGCCGAGCAGGAAAGTCCAGTGATCGGGGAAGACCTTCCGCATCGCCTTGTTCAGCCAGGCCCCGCCGCCGACCCGCTCGTCCAGGGCCTTGGCCAGCCCACTTGCCTTCATCGTTTCTCCTGGGTGAGATTCAGTGGCGTCATCGACACGGGAGCCCGGTGGCGCGGGGTGCGCCGGCCCGGCAGCAGCGCGTCGGCCAGCCAGTCGTTGACGATCGCCATGCGGTTGGCCGGGACGGTGAACAGGCGGCAGGCGCGGGTCGCCGCCTTGGCCGCGATGCCGGAGAACGGGATGCCCAGCGGGTCGGCCGCCGCCTGCCAGCCGCCCAGGTCCACGGTGGCGCCGCGGTTGCCGTGCCGGTACGGCTCGCGCCTGCCCGATCCGAGGGAGGCGGCGACGTTGCGGCCTGCCAGCCTGCCCTGGCGTACGGCGTGCCGTCCGCTCATCGGGGTGATCTTGCCGGGCCGGGTGAGGTCGGGGACGGCTGCGGCGTCCCCGCAGACGTAGATCTCGGGATGACCGGGCACGGAGAGGTACTCATCGACCCTGATCCGCCCCTGCTCGACCGCCAGCCGGAGGCCGTTGATCAGGGGATCGGGGCGAACTCCGAAGCTCCAGACGATCGTCCGCGTGGGGACGAACTCGCCGTCGGACAGCCGCAGCCCTCCGGAGGTGACCTGTCCAACCGAGGTCCGAGTCCGCACGTCCACGCCGCGTCGCCGCAGCACTCGCGTCGCGGTTTCGGACAGGCGGGGATGCATGTCGGGCAGCAGCCGCTCGGCCGGCTCGGCCAGGATCCAGCGGATCGGCTGTTCTCGCAGCCAGGGGTGACCGCGTGCGATCTCCCTGGACATGAGCTGCCCGGCAGCGGCCAGCTCCGTGCCGGTGTGCCCCGCGCCGAGCACGACGAACGTGCGGCGGGCGGCGCGTTCGGTGGGGTTGTCGCTGGTGGCGGCCAGGTAGAGCTGGCGCTCGATGTGGTCGCGCAGGTGGAGGGCCTCGGCGATGTCGTGGAAGCCGAAGCTGTGCGCCGAGACCGCCGAGACCGGCCGGACCTTGGTGACGCCGCCGACGGTGACGATGAGCCGGTCGTAGGCGAGCAGGCCCGCGGCTTGGTCGGCGTCGACATAGTGGACGCGCCGGGAGCCGGTGTCGATGCGGTCGACGGTGCCGAGGACGACCCGGACGTCGGGCAGCGCTCTGGCGAGCGGGACCGTGACCCGGCTCGGATCGAGCTTCCCTGCCGCCACGTCGAGCAGCAGGGGCAGGTAGAGCGTGAAGCCGGTCGGGTTCACCAGCACCACCTCGGCCCTGCCCCGCATGCGGCGGGAGAGAGCGGAGGCGGCGTGATATCCGGCGAGGCCGGCTCCGACGATCACGACACGTGGCGGCGACATGGGGCGTCAGTCAGGGGCTGGGAAGCGGACACGTCGTGTGCCCCCGTCACCAGCGCGATCGTGGGTTCCACCATGGTGGACTCCTCCGCGGTTCCTAGGTGCTTACACACCTACGACGGAATAGCCCGGTGAGCTGTGACATGAGGGGAGGTGACATCGGCCTCCCCTGCGGCGCGGCGGCGGAGGTCACCGCAGGAAGTCCGGCCATGGGCGCGCGCGCACGGTGGGACGGCCGGCGAGGGAGGCGCGGATCGGGAACCGGCCGGCCTCGGGCGGGTCAGATGGCGAGGGCGGCGGTGGTCAGGGTGTCGCGGACGGTCTCCTCGGGCAGGTCCATCGTGTGGACGACGCCCCACTGGAGCGCGCCGAGCACCGCCCACCCGCGCAACCGGTCCTGCGCCGACGGCTCGGCCCCGACGAGCTTGGCGAAGATCTCGTCGCGGAAGGTCCTGATCGCCTCGCCTGGCGATCCTGGAGGGGCCTCGTCGGCGCCGCCGAGATCCTCCATGACCAGCCTGGTCACCGCGCGGTGCCGTACGGTGAACTCCACCAGCGCCGTCACGAACGCCGCCCGGTCGGGGAACTGCGCGCCCAGCAGGTCGAGCATGTCGTCGGCGCACGGCGCGATCAGCTCGGCGGCCAGCCGGTCCTTGGGGTGGAAGTGGTAGGCGACGGCCGTCTTGGTGAGCCCGACGGCGGCGGCGATGTCGGCCAGCGAGGTCGCGGCGTACCCGCGCTCGGCGAACAGCTTCCTGGCCGCCGCGAGGATGCGCGTGCGGGTGTCGTGACCCTGCTCGAGTGTGGTCATCGTCTCTTTCCACCAGAGGCTTGCACATCCAGTGTGCCCATCGTAGGGCTCTGTACGGACGTACAGGACGCAGGTGGGGAGACGTTTCCGCCGGTGGCTAGAAGACGATCACCGTGCGCGCGACGGAGCCCTCGCGCACGTGGGCGACGGCCTGGTTGACGTCGGACAGCGGCAGCCGCTCGGTGACCAGGCCGTCGAGGTCGAGGCGGCCCCGCAGGTACTGCGCCGCGAGCATCGGCAGGTCGCGCAGGGGAGCGGCGTCGCCGCCCTGGGTCCCCATGAGCCTGCGGGAGGCGAAGAGCAGCCCCGGCTCGATGGTCAGGGCAGCGCCCGAGGGCGGGCTGCCGACCATGACCGTGGTGCCGCCCGGCTGGGTGGCGGCGAAGGCCTGGCCGAGGACGCCGGCCACCCCCGTGGCGTCGAAGGCGTAGTCGACGCCGCCGCGCGTGATCTCGCCGACCTGTGCGGGCAGGTCGCCCGCGAGCAGGGTGTGGGTGGCGCCGAAGCGGGAGGCGAGCTTGAGCTTCTGTTCGGCGACATCGGCGGCGATGATCGTGGTAGCGCCCGCCAGCACCGCTCCCTGGACGACGTTGAGCCCGACGCCGCCGCAGCCCACGACGAGCACACTGGAGCCGGGGCTCACGCGGGCGACGTTCAGCACCGCGCCCACACCGGTGACGACGCCGCAGGCCAGCAGGCACATGGCGTCGAAGGGCGCGTCGATGGCGATCTTGACGCACATCGCCTCGCTGACGAGCGCGTACTCGGCGAAGGAACCGATGCCGATGAACCTGCGGGTCTCCTGCCCCTCGAGCGTGACGCGCGGCGCGCCTCCCATGATCGCGGTCATCCTCGCGGGGCCCGAGCACAGGTGGAAACGGCCGGCGCCGCACTGGCGGCACCTGCCGCAGGCGCCGCTCATCGCGATGATGACGTGGTCGCCGGGCCCGACTCCTGTCACGCCCTCGCCGACGCTCTCGACGACGCCCGCGCTCTCGTGCCCCAGGATGTACGGCAGCTGCCGTACGACGGGGCTCTTGCCGTCGATGGCCTTCAGGTCGGACCCGCACACCCCCGACGCCTTGATCCGCACCCGCACCTCGCCCGGCCCCGGGTCGGCGATCTCGACCTCGCGGATCTCCATCGGCTCGCGGAATCCGGTGAGGACGGCGGCGCGCATCAGCATGCGCCACACGCTAGCAAGCAAATGCTTGGTAGAGAAGCGTTGACACCCCCGCGGCCCGAACCTACGCTGACGCAAAACCAAGCGAGCGCTAGGCCAAAAGGCGGAGGCTGGGTTGCGGCGAGAACTCGTGGTGCTGGCGGCGGTGGTGGCGCTCGCGGGGTGCGCGGCGCAGCAGAAGACGGCTCCGGGCGCGCAGACGCCAGGGGTGACCGACACGACGGTCAAGGTGGGCGGGGTCCTCACCAAGACCAGCGCGAGCGGCTACTCCACCAAGGACGCCGAGCTCGGCGCCAGGGCCAGGTTCGAAAGAGCCAACGCGGCGGGCGGCGTGCACGGCAGGAAGATCGAGTTCGTCGGGGCGGAGGACGACACCCAGGACGCCGCCAAGGGCGACGCCGCGGCCAAGAAGCTGGTCCAGAAGGACAAGGTGTTCGCGCTGGTCCCCGTGCACGCCCCCAACTTCGGCGGCGCGGTCTTCCTCGAGCAGCAGGGCGTGCCGTGGTTCGGCTGGGCGACGGGCCCGCAGTGGTGCGGCACCAGAACCGGCTTCGGCTACAACGGCTGCCTGGCGCCCAAGCCGGGCGCGGGCTCGCAGACCTGGTGGGGCAACCAGATGGCCGACCTGCTCGGCGGCGCGAGCGGCAAGACCGTCTACGTGCAGACCTCCGACTCCAGCGGCAGCAAGTACGGAGGCAAGACCATCTCGCAGTCCTTCCAGGCGGCGGGGTTCACGCTGGTCGGGCTCAACTCGGCGCTGCCGGGCGCCGCGCCGCCCGCCGACTGGCTGCCCTACGTCAACAAGATCATGACCTCGGACGGCGGAGCACCCCCCGACATCGTCGTGTCGATCATCGCGGGCACCAAGTTCAACGTCGGCCTCTACTCCGCGCTGAAGAAGGCCGGCTACAAGGGCGTGCTCAGCGACGCGACCAGCTACGACGCCGCCATACTCAAGGACCCCGCCACGGCGAGGGCGCTCGAGGGCGTCGTCGCCGCGCCGATGTTCGAGCCCTTCGAGTCGAGCGCGCCCGAGATCGCCCAGCTCAGACAGGACGTGGAGAAGGTCTCCCCGGGCGCGACGCTCACCCAGCACCTGGCGATCGGCTACTGGTCGGCGGACATCTTCCTGAAGATGCTGGAGCAGACGGGCCGCGACCTGACCCGCGAGAAGTTCCTGGCCACGGGCAACGGCTCCTTCCTCTACGAGAACGCGGGGTTCGGGAAGATCCAGTACCCCAAGGACCACGCCGAACCCAACGGCTGCGGGGCGCTGGTCAAGCTCGAAGGCGGCGCCTACCGGGTGGCCAAGAGCATGAAGTGCTTCGACAACGTGCCGCTCAAGTAGATGCTGGCCTACATCCTCAGCGGGCTGGTCACCGGCGCCGTCTTCGCGGTGATGGCGTCGGGCCTGACCCTGTCGTACGCGGCCACGGGCGTGTTCAACTTCGCCCACGGCGCGGTCGGCTTCCTGACCGCGCTGGTCTTCTTCGAGCTCAACGTGGGTCTCGGCTGGCCTGGATGGGCCGCGGGGCTCCTCGCGGTGCTGGGCTTCGCCCCCCTGCTCGGGTACGGCCTGCACAGGGCGATGTTCAGGGGCTTGGCCCATGCGGGAGAGACCGCGCAGATCGTGGCGACCATCGGGCTGACGATCGCGCTGCCCGCGCTCGGGCTGCTGATCGCCGACCTGGTGGAGGAGCCCTTCGGGCTGCCGCCTGCCGACGCCACGGCGCTGCCGCACGGCGTGGGGCCCTACCCCGCGGTCGAGGTGGCCTTCGGCTTCGACTCCGACCAGGTGATCACCTTCTGCGTCGCGATCCTCGTGGCGGCGGGGCTCTGGCTGTTCATGCGGCACACGCCGTACGGCCTGCGGATGCGGGCCTCGGTCGACAGGCGCAGGCTGGCCACGCTCAGGGGCATCGACGCCGACGCGAGCTCCGCGCTGGCCTGGACGCTCAGCTCGGCTCTCGCGGGTCTCGCGGGAGTGCTGGCCGTCCCGGTGGTGGGCCTGGACTCGGGGGCGTTCACCGTGCTGCTGTTCGCCTCGGCGACGGCGTCGGTGTTCGGGCGGCTGCGCTCGATCCCCTGGACGTTCGCGGCGGGGCTCGGGCTCGGGGTCGTGCAGAACCTGGTGGCGGGCTACGCCGACTTCGCCGCGGAGATCACCGGGCTGCGCACCGCGGTGCCCGTGCTCCTGCTGTTCGCGGGGCTGGTCCTGCTCAACAGGTCGAGGGAGCGGGTGGCCGGCAGCGCGGCGGAGGACGCGCCGCCCCCCGACTACCTGGCCGACCTGCCGGTGTGGCGGCGCCGCCTGCCCTGGCTCGTCTCGCTGACGGCGCTGCTGGTCTGGACCTTCACCCGGCCCGCCGACGACTTCTACGTGGGCGTGGTGGCGCAGGGGCTGGTGCTCGCGCTGATCTTCTGCTCGTTCGTGGTGGTGACGGGGATCGGCGGCATGGTCAACCTGGCGCAGGCCGCCTTCGCCGCGATGGCGGCGCTGACGTGCGGCTGGGCGTTCGCCTCCGGGTGGCCGCTGCCCGTGGCGATCCTGGTGGGCGTGCTGGCGGCCGCGGCGGTCGGCGTGCTGGTGGCGATGCCCGCGCTGCGGCTCGGCGGCCGGATCCTCACCCTGGCCACGCTGGCGCTCGCGCTCCTCGCCGACCAGGTGCTCTTCCAGGTCGACGCCTTCAGCAACGGCACCATCGGCTGGCCGCTGCCTGCGATCTCCTTCGGGGTGGCAGACACGACCGACCCCCGCGTGCGGGTGGTGCTGTTGCTGGTCCTGATCGGGCTGGTCGGGTTGCTGGTGCGCAACCTGGAGCGGTCGGTGTCGGGCAGGGCGATCCTCGCCGTCAGGTCGGCCCCGGCCGCGGCGGCGACCGTGGGCGTCTCGGGCCCACGCACGAAGATCATGCTGTTCGCGCTGGCGTCGGCGATCGCCGGGCTCGGCGGGGTGCTGTACGCCACGTCGAAGGGGTCGATCACGGCGACGGACCTGCCCGCCTTCGCCGGGTTCGTCTGGCTGGCCGTGGTCGTGCTGCAGGGGGTGCGCAGGATCGGAGGGGCGGTGCTGGGCGGGCTGATCGCCGCGGTCTTCCCCGAGCTGCTGGCAGGATGGGGCGTCTCCGCGCACGTCGGCGCGATCCTGTTCGGCACCGGCGGCATGATCCTGGCCAAGCATCCCGACGGAGTGCTCGCCCAGCTCGCCGAGGCCCGCCACCGCCGCCGCGCCCGCCGCCAGGCCACAGCCTCGTCCCCGGCCTCGTCCCCGGCCCCATCTTCGGCCCCGGCCACCGACGCGCTCTCTCCTCGGGGCCGCGCCGCCCTCGGCGCCGTCCCTGACAACCTCGCCGAAGCCGGCAGGGCCGAGCCGGTGCTCAGGCTCGAGGGCGTCGTCGCGGGATACGGCGACGTGACCGTCCTGCGCGGCGTCGACCTGGCCATCCACCCGGGAGAGGTGGTCGCGCTGCTCGGCGCCAACGGGGCGGGCAAGTCCACCACCTGCGCCGTCGCCGCGGGGGACCTGCCCGTCACCGCGGGCGCGATCCTGCTCGACGGTGACGACGTCACCGGCCGGCCCGCCCACCGGCGCGCCCGCGCGGGAGTGCTGCTGGCGCCCGAGGGGCGAGGCGTCTTCCCCGGCCTGACCGTGGAGGAGAACCTGCGGACGTGGCTGGAGTCGCCCGATCCCGTCTACGAGAGGCTGCCGCAGCTGGCCGCCCGCCGTACGGTGCTCGCGGGCGCGCTGTCGGGCGGTGAGCAGCAGCTGCTGACGCTCGCGCCCGCGCTCGTCAGGCCGCCCAGGGTGCTGATCGCCGACGAGCCCTCACTCGGCCTGGCCCCGCTGGTCGTCGAGCAGATCTTCGCCCTCTTCGCCGAGCTGCGACATCGAGGGGTGGCGCTGCTGCTGGTGGAGGAGAAGGCCACGGAGGCGCTGGCCGTCGCCGACAGGGTGGCCTTCATGCGGCTGGGCCGCATCACCTGGACGGGACCCCGCTCCGAGGTCGACGCCGACCGCCTGACCGCCGCCTATCTGGGGGTCTCGTCATGACCGCGCTGGCCGTGGAGGGCGTCTCCGTCTCCTTCGGCGGGGTCATGGCGCTGTCGGAGGTCTCCTTCGCCGTGCCTGAGGGCCAGGTCTGCGGGGTGATCGGGCCGAACGGCGCGGGCAAGACCACCCTGTTCGACGTCGTGTCAGGGCTGCGCAGGCCCAGGTCGGGTCGGGTGCTGGTCGCCGGCGCCGACGTCACGGGCGACTCCCCCGTACGGCGGGCGCGGGCGGGGCTGCGCCGTACCTTCCAGCGCACGCAGGTCTTCGGCCGCCTCACCGTCGCCGACAACGTGCTGTCGGCCCTGGAGTGGCGCGGCGGCGGAGGCGGCCTGCTCGCCGACCTGACCGCCCTGCCCGCCAGGCGCCGCCTGGAGGCCGCGCGCAGGGAGAGGGTGAGCGAGGTGCTGGAGCTGTGCGGGCTGCTCCCGCTGCGCGACGCCTACGCCGCCGCGCTCCCCGTGGGGCAGCGGCGGCTGGTGGAGCTGGCCCGCGCGCTGGCCGACCGCCCCTCGCTGCTCCTGCTCGACGAGCCCACCTCGGGCCTGGACGCCGACCAGACGGTACGGCTGCGCGAGGTCATCGCCGCGCTGGAGACCACGGTGCTGCTGGTGGAGCACGACATGGGCTTCGTCATGGACACCTGTGACCACCTCGTCGTCCTCGACCTCGGCAAGGTCATCGCCGCAGGACCGCCCTCCGAGATCAGGGCCGACCCTGTCGTCAGAGCGGCCTACCTCGGCTGACCACCGCCGGGCTACTCGATGACCAGGTTCACCGCGATGTTGCCCCTGGTGGCGTTGGAGTAGGGGCAGACCTGGTGGGTGGCCTCGACGAGGCGCTGCCCCGCCTCGCCCTGGAGCTCGTCGGGCAGCTCCACCCGCAGCGTCACCTCCAGGCCGAACCTGCCCTCGCCGATGCCGCCGAGGCCGACCTCCGCCGTGACCGAGGCGTCGGAGACGTCCAGCTTCATCCTGCGGCCCACGTTCTGCATGGCGCTGGCGAAGCAGGCGGCGTAGCCGGTGGCGAACAGCTGCTCGGGGTTGGTGCCCTGGCCGGATCCGCCGAGCTCGACGGGGTGGGCGAGGGTGACGGCCAGCCTGCCGTCGTTGGTGGCCGCGCGGCCCTCTCGGCCCGAGGCGGTGGCGATGGCGGTGTAGAGGATGTTCATACTCATCACAATAATCGACGCTATGTCGATTATTCCCGGCGTAGTGTTGAGTCATGAACCGGCGCAGGGGGATGACCAAGGGAGGCCGCCGTGAGCGGGCCATCGTCGAGACGGCGAAGGAGCTGCTGCGGTCCGTGCCACCGGGGCAGATCACGGTCGACAGGCTGGCGGCGGGGGCGGGCATCTCGCGCTCGAGCTTCTACTTCTACTTCGACTCCAAGAGCGCGGTGCTCGAGGCGCTGCTGGACGAGATCGCGCAGGAGATGGAGGAGGCGGCCAGGGGCTGGCTCGACGGCGCGGGCGACGATCCCGCCGCGCTGAGGAAGGCGCTCGGGGTGAGCGCGCGGCTGTGGCGCGAGCACGGGAGCCTGCTGCGCCCCGCCCTGCTGGGCGAGGACGAGGAGTTCGCCGGCTTCAGGTCGAGAGTGGTCGAGGGCTACATCGGGCAGGCGGCGGCCAGGATCGGCAGGGAGCGGGCCGAGGGGCGCGCCCCCGAGGGGCCGCCGCAGGACGGCCTGGCCAGGGCGCTGGTACGGATGAAGTTCGCGGTGCTGGCCGAGGACCAGTCGGCGCAGGCCATCGAGACCTGCGCCGTGGTGATCACTCGAGCGATCTACGCTTGAGCCGTGCGGACCGCCGCCAGCTGCGTGGCCTGGGCGACGAGGTGGCCCTTGGCGTCCCACGCGTGGGCGGTCTCGTCCATGCGGTCACCGGTGACGTCGGACGCCTTCACGCGCACCCTGACGGGGCCGGGGGCGGGCAGTCGCCTGATGTAGGCCGACAGCTGGATGGTCGGGGCCCAGCCTGGGGCGCCGAGGTCGTAGGAGACCGGCGGCACCGCGTCGATCGCGACGAGCAGCGACAGCGGGTCCCACTCGGAGCCGTCGGCCAGGCGCTGCCAGCCGGCGATGACGCCCTCGCGCGCGGGGGTGCCGAAGGCGAAGCCCAGGTGGGCGGGGTTGAGCCGCTGCTCGACGACGTCCATGAGCGGCACCCTGAACCCGGCCCCCGGCGCCTCGGCGGGGGTCAGGAAGCACTCCTGCTCGTCGGGCAGCTCCACCGGCTCGGTGTCCGACCACCACGGGTCACCCTCCGACAGGCGGCCAAGGGTGATGAGCGCCTCGACGAGCGGCGCGCCGTCCTGCGAGAGGCGGGCGCGCACCTGGGTGAGGGCGCGGCCCTGCCGCAGCGTCTCGACCGCGACCCGCACGGGGCCGAAGGCGGGAGGCGCCAGGAAGGTGCCGCTGACCGCGGTCAGGTGGGGGTGCTCGGCGCCCGCGCTCTCGACGGCCGCCCTGCCCATGATCGCGAGGAGGTAGCCGCCGTGCGCCCTGCCGCCCACGCTCCACTGTTCGTCCAGGGTGGCGTCGAAATCCCCGTCCGCGCGTGCGGTGATCGCCGTGGCATCCCGAAATGTCGTCATATGGTCAGATTGACGGCGTTAACCTGACGGTGTCAACCTGATCCCATGAAACGGGTGAGGGCCAATCCTGGCGAAGGGACGCGGCTGCGGGAGGAGATCCTCGCGGCGGCAGAGGCGCTGCTGGTGGAGCGGGGGAGCGAGGAGGCGCTGACGCTGCGCGCGGTCGCGGGCCGTACGGGCGTGTCCACCCCCTCGGTCTACCTGCACTTCGCCGACAAGGAGCAGCTGATCGAGGCGGTCTGCCTGCGCGCGTGGGACGAGCTCGAGCGCAGGATGCGCGAGGCCGCGCAGGGCATCGACGACCCGTTCTGGGCCCTGGGCAGGTGCGGGCACGTGTACGTCAGATTCGCGCTCGACCATCCCGTGCAGTACCGGGTGCTGATGATGCGGCAGGGGTCGGGCTCGGCGGCGACGGCCTGCTTCGGCTACATCGTGGAGGCGGTCTCGGCCTGCGTCGCCTCAGGCGCCCTGCGCGGCGACCCGCAGACGCTCGCCCTCGGCCTGTGGTCGGCCGCGCACGGCTGCGCGTCGCTGCTGATCAGCCAGCCGTCCTTCCCCTGGCCCGATGATCTCGACGCCTTCATCGACGACACGGTCTGGATGGCGGGTCTCGGCACGGCCATCGCCTCACGCCTGTCCAGGCGCCGTGTCCTGCCCGGGGTGGCCGCCGAGCTCGACGCCTTCGCCGACCGGCTCAACGGCTAGCGGACCGCTCCCCAGTCGCCTGCGGAACTCCTCGCTGAGATGGCGGTGCACCGTGGCGACCGCGGGGACCGCCAGCCCCCCCGCCCTGACCGCGAGGTAGCCGGTGTTGAGCGGCGGCACCTCGGGCGTGGCCAGCGCCACCAGCCTGCCCGAAGCGAGGTCGCCCGCGCAGAGGTAGGCGGGCAGCACGGAGATCCCCGCCCCCGCCCGTACGGCTGCCAGCACCCCCCGCAGATCGGGCACGATCGCCCCCGCGGTCATCGTCGCGCGGCGGCCGAAGACGGTCCGCCAGTAGCGCCTGATGATCGGCAGGTCCTCTGCGTAGGCGACGACCGGCGCGTCCATCGTCACGCCCGGCGCCGCCACCAGCACGAACTCCTCGTCGTAGAGCGGCTCGGCGCGCACGCCGCGCAGGCGCGGCCGTACCGTGGCGACCACGAGGTCGAGCCGTCCGGCCGCCAGTTCGGCCAGCAGGTCGTCGGTCAGCCCGAACGTGGTGCGCAGCCTCAGCCCGTCGGCCACCAGCGGCGCGAGCACGGGCATGACCTGCTCGCAGAGGAACTCCGCAGGACCGCCCAGGTGCACGCTCCGTCCTGACGGCAGTTCGGCGCCGACCACCTCGGCCAGCGCGTCGAGCGAGCCCGCCACCCGCCTGGCCAGCTCGTCGGCTGCCGCCGTGGGCGCGACGCCGCGCGGCAGCCGGTCGAACAGCGGCCGGTCGAGCGCCGCCTCCAGCGCCCTGACCTGCGCCGTCACCGCGGGCTGCGACAACCCGAGCGTCTGCGCGGCGGCCGTGATCGAGCCGGTGCGGTGCACGGCGAGAAACGTCCTGAGCAGGTCGAGCGAGAGTGACATATCACAATTGTGATGGCTGAGGGGCGTTGAAACTATTTGCGGCTGATGGCTGACGCGACGCATCATCGAGACATGAGCAAGCGCATTCTGATCGCACTGACCAGCCATGACGACCTCGGCGGCGTGCGGAGCACCGGATACTACGTCTCGGAGGCGGCCCACCCGTGGCACGTCTTCCGTGAGGCGGGCTTCGAGGTCGTGGTGGCCAGCGTCAAGGGCGGGCAGCCGCCACAGGACGGCTTCGATCCCTCCGACGGCACGCAGACCGCCTTCCTCGACTCCGCCGAACTGCGGGAGGCGGGCAGGCTGGCCGACCTCGAGGGCCGCTCCTTCGACGCGGTGCTGTACGCCGGTGGCCACGGCACCATGTGGGACTTCCCCGACGACCCCGACGTCGCGCGCCTCGGCCGCGAGGTCTACGAGAGCGGCGGCGTGGTGGCCGCCGTCTGCCACGGACCTTCGGCGCTGGTCAACCTGACCCTGTCCGACGGCGTCCCGCTCGTGGCGGGCAGGCGCGTGGCCGCCTTCACCAACGCGGAGGAGAAGGCCGCGGGCGTGGCCGAGATCGTGCCGTTCCTGCTGGCCGACGCGCTGGTGGGCAAGGGGGCGACGCACGAGCCCGCCGCCGACTGGCAGCCCCAGGTCGTCGTCGACGGCCGCCTGGCCACCGGGCAGAACCCGGCGAGCGCCGGGCCGCTGGCCGAGCGGATCGTCGAGCTTCTCAAGTAACCAAGCGTGCGCTAGGTTGGGTGAGTGGATCTCGACTTCACCCCGGCCGAACAGGCCTTCCGCGCCGAGGTTCGGGACTGGCTGGCCGCCCACGTGCCCTCGCGGCTGCCGTCCATGGACACCCGCGAGGGCTTCGAGGCGCACCGCGCGTGGGAGGCGCGGCTGGCCGACGCCCGCCTGTCGGTGCTCTCGTGGCCGGAGGAGTACGGCGGCCGCTCCGCCTCCCCGATCGAGTGGTTGATCTTCGAGGAGGAGTACTGGGCCTCGGGAGCTCCCGCCAGGGTCAGCCAGAACGGCATCTTCCTGCTCGCCCCCACCCTCTTCACCTTCGGCACCCCCTCGCAGCAGGCCGCGTTCCTGGGCAGGATGGCCAGGGCCGAGGACGTGTGGGCGCAGGCGTGGTCCGAGCCCGAGGCCGGCAGCGACCTGGCGGCTCTCTCCTCCCGCGCGGTCAAGGTGGAGGGCGGCTGGCTCCTGCACGGCAGGAAGACCTGGAGCTCCCGCGCCGCCTTCGCCTCGCACGGTTTCGGCCTGTTCAGGACCTCGGGCTCGCGGCACCACGGGCTCACGTACTTCCTCTTCTCGCTGGAGGACGTCGCCGTCAGGCCCATCGCTCAGCTGGACGGCACGCCAGGATTCGCCGAGCTGCTCTTCGACGGCGTCTTCGTCCCCGACGCCATGGTCCTGGGAGAGCCGGGGCAGGGCTGGAAGATCGCCATGGCCACCACCTCCTCCGAGCGCGGCCTCACGCTGCGCAGCCCCGGACGCTTCCTCGCCACGGCCGAGCGGCTGGTCGCGCTGGCACGGACGGCCGACCCCGCGCTGCAGGACAGGGCGGCCCGATGCCTCGTCGACGCCGAGGCCTACCGCCTGCACACCTTCGGCGCCGTGAAGGGCGAGCTCGGAGCCACCACCAGCATGGGCAAGGTCTTCTGGTCCGAGCTCGACCTGCGCATGCACGCCCTCGCCATGGACCTGCTCGGCCCCTGCGCGGCCGAGACGCCGTGGTTCGACGGCTATCTGTTCTCGCTCGCTGGGCCGATCTACGCGGGCACGAACGAGATCCAGCGCAACATCATCGCCGAACGCGTCCTGGGGCTGCCCCGATGAACTTCGCCTTCACCTCCGAACAGCTCGCCTTCGCCGCCGCCGTGCGGGAGGTGCTGCGCGACCGCTGCGACCCCTCCGACCGCCTGTCGTGCTGGAAGGAGCTGGCCGAGCTCGGCTTCTTCGCGGCGCTCGCGCCGGAGGAGGCGGGCGGGCTGGGCCTCTCACTGATCGACGTCGTCCCCGCGCTCGAGGAGACCGGACGCGCCGCCATGCCGGGGCCCGTCGTGGAGACGCTGGTCGCCGCGCCGTACGCCCCGGAGGGAGTGACGCGCGTGAGCCTGCTCGTGGACGGCGTCGCGCTGGACGCCGACCTGGCCGACCTGGTCGTGGACGTCACGGGACCCTCCGCCGTGCCGGTACGGCCGGAGCCGCGCAGGGCGCTCGATCCAGGGCGGCAGCCGTACGGGGTGACGGTGGCGGGCGAGCCCGAGCGCCTGCCCGGCTCTGCCGAGGCGCTGCTGAGAAGGGCGACCGTCGGCACGGCGGCGCAGCTCGTCGGGGTGGCCAGGCAGCTGCTCGCCAGGTCGGTGGAGTACGCCAGGACGCGCACCCAGTTCGGCCGGCCGATCGGGGCCTTCCAGGCGGTCAAGCACCAGCTCGCCGACGTGGCGATCGCGGTGGAGTTCGCCGCGCCGCTGGTCCACCGCGCCGCGCTCTCCGTGGACGCGCAGGACGCCCCCCGGCCAGACCGGGACGTCAGCGCGGCGAAGGCGGCCGCGGGAGAGGCCGCCTCGCTGGCCGCCCGCACCGCGCTGCAGGTGCACGGCGCGATCGGCTACACCGGCGAGCTGGACCTGCGTTTCTGGCTGGCCAGGACCTGGTCGCTCGGCGCCGCCTACGGCACCAGCGCCGAGCACAGGATCCGCGTGCGTGAGGCGGTGTTCGGAGCGTGAGGTTCGGTGTCCCCCTGGGCCTGCTCCACCCCGCCGCGTGGAAGGACGTCGCCGTCGCCGCCGACTCCCTCGGCTTCGAGTCGCTGTGGGTCCCCGAGCATCTCGTCTTCACCACCGACCTGTCGCTGGCCACCTATCCGGGCACCTCGACACCCGGCATCAGGCCGCACACCCCGCTCTTCGACGCGCCCGCCTACCTGTGCTGGCTGGCGGGGCTCACCTCCCGCGTCAGGCTCGGTACGGCGGTGCACCTGTTCGCGCTCAGGCACCCCTTCGTCTCCGCCCGCGCCTTCGCCACCCTCGACATCGTGTCGGGAGGGCGCGCCGTCTGTGGTGTGGGCGCGGGGTGGTACTCGGGGGAGTGGGACGCGGCGGGCGTCGACTTCGCGACCAGGGGCCCCCGCCTCGACGAGGCGATCACGGTCGCCAAGCGGCTGTGGTCGGAGGAGACGGTCGCCCACGCGGGCCGCTTCTTCTCCTTCCCAGAGGTCGCCTTCGAGCCCAAGCCGATCCAGCACACGCTGCCCGTCCTGGCGGGCGGCGAGTCGGCCGCGGCGCTGCGGAGGGCGGCCACGCTGTGCGACGGCTGGATCAGCATGCCGCACACGCTGGAGTCGGTGCGGCCGCAGCTCGAACGGCTGGCGGCGCTGCGCGACGGACGCAGGTTCTCGGTGACCGTCCACGCCTCTTCTCTGGCCTCGCCCGAGGAGCTCGCCGCGTGGGAGGCGCTGGGCGTCGACCGGTTGATCGTCCGCCCGTGGAAGAGCACCAGCGACGCGGTCGCGAAGCTGACCGCCTTCGCCGCGGACTACGGCCTCACACCAGACCGTGAGCGCCCTTCAGCGAGGCACTCAGGCTGAGGCCGCATCCCGAGACCGCATCCCGACGGACTTGGAGCCGGGGATGCGCACGACGGTCACCGCGAGATCGTATCCGGCCGGGTCGTTCGGGGTCAGGCGCGGTGACGTCCTCCCCGTCCTCTGCCGCTGCGGCCTCCAGACCCGCCGGAGGCTCCCACGAGCGCCGGCTCCTGCCGGCGGCCGGACTGAACCTGAGGCGTCTGGGCCGGCGGGGTGAAGGCCGCGGGAACGTGCGCCTGGATCTGGTCCGGCGGAGCCTGCAGAGAAAGGACGCGGGCCGGCGGGGTGGTGGCGGTCTCGGGCGCGGGGAACGGGTGGGGCGCGGGAGCCGCGTCACGGTACTCGGCTGAGTCCCTGTGGCGGCGGCCACGGAGAGGGACGGCGGCGGAGAAGGTGTCCGTGGCGCCGCGGCCGAAACCGTCGGTGGCGCCGCTGTGGACCAGTTGGTCGGCGTGCGGCCCGGTGACGAGGCTGTCGCGCTGACGGCCTGTCGCGCTGTCGCGGGGGAGGGCGACCGCCCGCGGCGCGCCGCTGTGGACGAGGGTGTCCGCGTGCGGTCCTGTGACGGCGCTGTGGACGAGGGTGTCGGTGGTCCTGGCGCTGTGGACGAGGACGTCGGCGTGGGGGGCCGTCGTCGTGCCACGGGCCGGCTGCTCGGGGCGGACAGGACGCGTCGGGCGGCTGGGCCGCGCGGGCCGGGGGAGCCGGGCGGGGGAGCCCGTGGAGGTGGCGCGATGGGCTCGGGTGTCCTGGCCTCGGGTCAGGGCAGGGGCCTGCGAGCGGTGCCGGCGTCCGCGGATCGGGGCGTCGGAGGCGAAGGCGGCGCTCTCCTCCGCGAGGTGCTCCCTGCGTCTGCGCCTGCCCCTGTAGCCGTCGCCCGACGGGGCGGTCGCCTCGGCGAACGCGTCGAAGGGAGCGGACGAGAACGCGTCGAGCTGCGCCGACGAGAACGCGTCGAACGGTGCCGACGAGAACGCCTCCAGCTGCGCCAGGATCGCGCTCGAGGTCTCCAGCCCGGCCGCGAGCGCCGCGGCGGGGTCGGACGCGAGAGCGGAGGCGCGCACGGAAGCGTGCCCCGACCCGGATCCGGCCCTCGTGCCGGTGGCGGCCATGACGTCGAAGGCCGTCGCCTCGGAGGTGGTCGGCGTCTCCAAGGAGCTCACGGCCTCGGAGGTGGTCGGCGTCTCCAAGGAGCTCACCGCCTCCGAGGTGAGCGACGCGTCGAAGGCGCCCACGGCCTCGGAGGCGGTCGTCGAGGCCGCGGCGGTCGCGGCGGCTGAGGCTTCGGAGGCGGTCGAGGCGATGGCGTGATCGGCGGCCGTCGCGGCGAAGGCGAGCGTGGGCTCGGTCGTGGTGACGGGGTCGGGGAGGGCGACGGGGGCCGAGATGGTCAGCGCCGTGGCCGTCAGAGGGGAGGTCGCCGGGTGCTCGGCAGGGCGGGCCGACACGGGCCTGCCGCGGCGGGGGCCCGAGGCGCGACGGCGCCCAGGCTGCCGGGAGGGACGGCCCGACGACGACGCCGACGCCACCGCCGGTCGCGAGGCCGACGCCGATCCCAGAGCAGACGCCGAGCGCGACGTCGAGGCCGTGGCGGCAGCGGCGGCGGGCGACAGCCGTACTCTCAGCTGGCGGGTGCGGGCGACGGCCAGCACGCCGAGGGCGGCCAGCAGCACCGGGCCGATCAGCGCGGGAGAGCCGAGGGCGGGCACAGGGGTCGAGGCCGAGGCGTCCTTGAAGGCGGTGACGGGCTCGCGGGTGGCGGCCTCGGTGTCGGCGGTGGCGGGCTTGGCGTGCTTGGCCTTCTTGGCGACGGGCCTGTCCGTGGCGATGGTCGTGGGCGAGCGGGGCGTGGACGCGCTCGGGGAGGGGGAGGTGCTCTTCGGCACGGTGGCGGCCTTGGGTGTGGCCGCGTCCTCGGCGCCCGCCGCCATCGTCGGCGAGGACGGCTCCGCGGACGGCATCCGGGAGGGGATGAGCGAGGTGACGGTGGTCTCGGCGGGGGCGGGCAACTGGAGCCTGTCGGCCTGGCCCTGCTCGGTGTCGGGCGGGAGCGAGCCCTCGACCTCGGCCTCCTTCAGCCGCGCCGCCTCCAGCCGCTCCTTGATCTTCTCCGGGTACCCGTAGCCGGCGACCTTGCTCTGGTCGCGCTCCTTGCGCTTGGCGACGCCCCCGTCGATGTTGCCCTCGATCGTGAAGATCGTGTCCCCGACGACCTTCGTGACGATCCCGACGTGGTCGATGTTGTCGATGTCGTTGGAGCCGCCCCAGTCATAGAAGACCAGCGCGCCGGGTTTCGGCTTGTGCCCCCAGGCGTCGTTCTTCTTGAACCACTCCGCGTGCGCGACGGTGTAGGCGAACTGCCCGACCCACTCCTCGTAGCCCAGCTTGTGCGCCGCCCAGGACAGGAACATGTCGCACCACGGCGCGCCGCTGTAGTCGGCGTCGAACTCGACCGTCCTGCCGTACCAGTCGCCGAACTTGGTGTACGCGCCCTTGCCCTCGGAGTAGCCGAGATGGCTCTCCAGGAGCTTGATGAGCTTCTGTGTCTCTGGGGTCATGGAAGTTGCGGGGGAACCCTTCCGTGCACGACGGGACTCGTGAGGAGGGAGGCTACCTTGAGGAAAGGGCAGGTCAAGACAGCACCAAGGGGGTCTCAAGCGGATGCTCGGGATGAAACTGCAGGTCAAGACGCTTCCAGAAATATCTCCCAAACCCCGACAAATGCGGAAAAGATCTACCTAAAGGGTTCGCTAGGGTGTCCCGCATGTCGGTCGAACTCGGCACCGAGGAATCCCGCCTCGCCGCCCTCTGCGCTCTTGCCCAGCAGACCCGTGAGCTGATGGACGCGGTCGCGCTGACCGACGTCGGAGAGGACGACCTCACCGCCGCGCACGCGGCCCTGACCGCCGTCAACGAACGGCTGCGCTCGGTCCTGCGCCAGACCCCCCAGCCGTTCGAGATCGCTCCTGACGGCACGCTCAGGCACCTCGGCAACGCCGTCACCGGCGGCGCCAACCCGCACGCCCTGCCTCTGCTCATCGAGGTGCGCGACGGAGGGGTGCGGGCCGAGGTGGTGTTCAGGCCGCTGCACGAGGGTCCGCCCGGCGCGGTCCACGGCGGCATCAGCGCCATGATCCTCGACCACCTGCTCGGCCAGGCCGTCGCCGCCGCCGGCTCGGCGGGCATGACCGGGACGCTGACCGTCCGCTACCGCAGGCCCGTGCCGTACGGCACGCCGCTGGTGGCGACCGCGGAGTACACCCGCACCGAGGGTCGCAAGACCTGGGCCGAGGGCAGGATCTCGCTGCCGGACGGTGAGTCGCTGGTGGAGGCGACCGGGCTGTTCATCACCCCGTCGGCGTGGATCGGCGCCTGAGCCTCCATAGGAAGGCCGTCACGCACCGTTGCCTTATCGTTACCAACCGTTGGCGTGTTCTGTGGGTCTAACCCGAAGTGAAGATCCTCTACGGCACACTCGCGCTCATCGTGCTGGCCCAGGCGCTCTCCGGTGGCCTCGTGGGCCGCGCCGCGCCCGTCGAGGTCGCATGGCCGGCTTCGCCGCCGGCCCATGACGGCATCGCCTCGACGGGCAGGTGTCACCTCCTGCTCGCCGAAGGAGGACGGGACGGCCTGGCGGTCAGAGTCCAGGACGGCCCTGGCCTCCCGGCCTCGCGTCAGTAGCCCGCCCCGGTCAGCAGGCCTCCGTCCACGGTGAACTCACTGCCCGTGCAGTAGCTCGACCGGTCGGAGGCCAGGAACGCCACCACGTGCGAGACCTCGACGGGTTTCGCGAACCGCTTGATCACCATCGAGTTGACGAACGCCTCTCCGTCGACCTCGGCCATGAGGTCGGGGTCGGTCGCCATCGAGGTGTTGATCGCGCCGGGATGCACCGAGTTGACCCGGATCTTGAAGGGCGCCAGCTCGCGGGCGGCCGCCTTGGTGACCCCTCGCACGCCGAACTTCGAGGCCGCGTAGGCGGACAGGCCCGCCGCGCCGATGAAGCCCTCGATGGAGGAGATGTTGACGATCGCGCCGCGTCCAGCGCCCTTCATCGGCTCGATGACCGACTTGACGCCCAGCCAGGTGCCCTTGAGGTTCACGTCGATGACCTGGCCGAAGTCCTCCAGCGGCATCTCGGCGATCCTGCGGAATTTGATGATCCCCGCGTTGTTGACCAGGACGTCGAGCTTGCCGTACGTCTCGACGGCGGTCGCGACCGCGCGCCCCCACTCCGCCTCGCTCCTGACGTCGTGGCGCACGTAGGTCGCGCCGGTCTCCTCGGCCAGCGCCTTGCCCTCGTCGTCGAGCACGTCCCCGAAGACGACCCTCGCGCCCTCCTCCAGGAACAGCCGCACGTGCGCCTCGCCCATGCCCCGCGCCCCGCCGGTGATCAGCGCGACCTTGCCGTCAAGCAGTCCCATCGGTGCCTCCGCAGAAACGTTGTCCGGCGGCGACGGCGATCGCGGCCGCCTCCATGGATCGGTAGACAGGTATCCCGGCTGCGGCGGCGATGGCCATGAGCTCGTCCTCGACGCCGGGCGGGGCGAACTCGCCGTTCCTGGTGACCAGCGTGACCCTGACGCCGCGGACCTCGCCGAGGTGGCGGGCGTAGGCGAGCAGGGGGTCGGCGGTGGTGCCGTAGGTGAAGAAGCTCTGCACGTTGACGTGCGCGACCACATCCCGGTACGGCAGGCGCCCGGTGACGGCGGTGATCACCTCTTTGACGAGGTCGGGCCTGCCTCGGGGGCCCACGGGGACCTCCAGCGGGTTGGCCAGCGAGCTGCCGGCGCCCAGGCCGAGCGCCCTGAGGTCGTCGAGCACGTCGTCAGGGAGCGGGTCGAGGGTGAGCCCCGCCTCGTCGAAGGCGTCGGCGGCGAGCACGCCGGCGCCCCCGCTGGGCCCGACCACCAACACCCCGGCCGTCCGGCGCTCCCCCGGATCGAGGCCCCGCGGGGTGGGGGCGGGGTCGGCGAGCGGACGGGGGGTGTGGGCCTGGAAGTAGGCGAGGGCGCCGACGAGGGCGTCCTGGGTGGTCACGAGGGTGGCGCCGGTCTGGTCGGCGAGGGCCTGCCAGATCCGCGCGTCGCTCACCATCCCGCCCGTGTGGGACGCGGCCGCCCTGCGCCCCTGGCCGCTGCGTCCGCCCACCAGCAGCACCACGGGCAGCGGGCAGGACGACAGCGCCGAGAAGAGGGCGAGGCCGTCGCGGGGGTCCTCCAGGTACAGCCCGACCGCGGAGGTCGAGGGGTCGCGGGAGAGCCACCCGAGCAGTTCGGCGGGCGTGACGTCGGCCGCGTTCCCCAGGGTGGCGACCCTGCTGAAGGCCAGCCCGCGACGCTCACCCACCTTGATCACCTCGCCCGCCAGCCCGCCGCTCTGCGAGATCAGCGCGACGCTCCCCTCGGGCCCGACGCCGCCGCCCACGAACGTCTGCCGCCCCTTCGGGCAGTAGACGCCCATGCAGTTCGGCCCGAGCAGCCGCGTGCCCGCCTCACGGGCCGCCGCCACCAGCGCCTCCTCCAGGTCGGCGCGCCCCGCCTCGCCGAAGCCGCCGCTCATGACCTGCGTGTACGGCACGCCGCGCGCCTGCCGTACCACCTCGGCGCAGGCGGCGGCGGGCACCGCGACCAGCGCGTAGTCCACCTCGGCCGCCGCGAGGGTGGGCACCGCGGGCACCCCGCCGATCGAGGTGGCCGTCGGGTGGACGGCCACCACGGGCGTCCCGGCGGCGCGGTAGAAGTCGAGGAACATGTTCCCGAAGGCGGGCCTGCTCGTGGAGGCGCCCACCACGGCCACCGCTCGCGGCTCGAACAGCGGGGTGAAGTCGGCCGCGGCGCGCGGGGCGGCCGAGGGAGGGCGGGGGGAGGGGAGGTAGCGCGCGTCCACCGCGATCACCCCGGACGGCGTGGCGATCACCGGGTTGAGCTCGAACTCGCCCAGCTCCAGCCGCTCCCACAACCCGCCGGGACCGCCGAGCGTCATCAGCAGCTTCACCACGGCGTCCACGTCGACGGCGGGCCAGCCGCGGTAGCCGTACAGGAGGGAGGAGCCGCGCAGCGAGGCCAGCATGCGCCGGGCGTCGCTCTCGGAGATCGGGCACAGGCGCAGGGCGGTGTCGCGCAGCGCCTCGGTCCACACGCCGCCCAGGCCCGCCAGCAGGACGGGTCCGAAGGCGGGATCGCGGATCAGCCCGGCGATCAGCTCGACCCCCTCGGGGGCCTGCTCCTCCACCAGGAAGCCGTCGCCCAGCCGCTCACGCATCTCGGCGACGGCGGCGCCCAGCGTGTCGTGGGTCAGGCCGAGCCTGACCCCTCCCGCGTCGGACTTGTGCAGCAGCCCCGCCGCCTTCAGCACCAGCGGCGCTCGCAGCGTGCCGGCGAGCGCGGGGTCGCGGACGCCGCGGGGCACCGGGACGCCCGCCTGCCTGAGCAGCTCCTTGACCTCGTGTTCAGTCCACAAGGTGCTGGTACTTCTCTCGGATCTCGCGCCGGAGCAGCTTGCCGGGGCCGCCTGAGGCGTCCTCGGCGTGCGGCAGCGACTCGGCGACCACGATCACGTCGGGCCGCTGGTGCGGCGGCAGCGTGTCGGCGAGCTCGAGTGAGAGCTTGGAGGAGTCGAGCGTCTGTCCGGCTCTCGGCACCACCGCCAGCAGGATTCTGCCGTCGCCGATCCCCACGGCGCCCGCCTCGGCCACGGGGTCGAGCGCGGTGGCCGCCTCCTCGACGGCGGCGGGCTGGGTCCACACGCCGCCCTTGAGTATCGCGTCCTCTCGCCGCCCGAGCACCCGCAGCACCCCGTCCGCCGACACGGTGCCGAGGTCGCCGCCGACGTACCACTCCCCGCGCAGCACCTCGGCGGTCCTGTCGGGCAGCAGGTCGTAGCCCGACATCCGGTGCGGCCCCGCCAGGTTGATCTCGCCGATCGTGTCGACGACGCGTGCGCCCGAGGGGTCGGTGACGGCGACCGCGCAGCCCGTGCGGGCCCTTCCCGAGGAGCCGAGCGGGGTGGAGCCGTCGTCCACCCTGCCCATGCAGGTGTAGGGGGCCTCGGTCTGTCCGTAGTAGGAGTAGACGCCCGCCTCGGGCAGGCGCTGCTTGATCCGGGCCAGCAGCGAGGCGGTCAGCGGCTCGCCGCCGAGCATGATGACCCTGATCGACGACAGGTCCACCGGTTCGTGCGCGGAGTCGCCGAGCAGCGCCGCGTAGAAGGAGGGGATCTGCGAGACGTGGGTGACCTTCTCGCGCGGGACGACCTTCAGGAAGTTGGCCGGGCCCCAGTCCTGCTCCAGGACCAGCCGCATCCCCGCGTAGAGCGCGGGCCCGACGATCGCGGGGAAGCCGATGCCCCAGATGATCGCGCCGGTGCCGAAGACCGAGCCGGGGGCGCGCGGCACGTCCAGCCAGATCTGCGCGGTGGCCAGCGACGAGGCGTGCGTGTGGACGACGGGCTTGGGCAGCCCCGTCGTGCCCGAGGTGTAGTAGAGCGCCAGCGGGTCGTCGAAGAAGGCGCCGAGAGGGGGCTCGCCCTCCTCGCCTGAGTCGAGGTCCTCGGCGGAGATCCACGTGGTGATCTCCGGCAGCGAGGGCCTGATCTCCTCGACGACGTGGGCCACGGTGGCGTCGTGGACGAAGGCCGTGCACCCGGAGGAGGCGACCACCGCGCGCAGCGTCTCCACCGGCCAGTACGGGTTGAGCGCTGCGGTGATCGCCCCGATCTTGGCCTGCGCGAGGTAGACCTCCGCCACCCTCAGCGTCTCGTTCAGCAGCGCGGCGACGCGCTGGCCCGGCCGTACCCCCGCCGCGAGCAGCGCGTGCGCGCGCCGGTTGACGAGCCTGTTCAGCTCGTCGTAGGTGAAGCTCTGCTCGCCGCAGTAGGTGAGCGCGACCTGGTCGGGGGTTCTCGCCGCCCCCGATGTCAGGAGCGCGTGGCCGTAGTTGCCGTAGGGCGTCATCGAGAACCTCCTGGGGAGTAGAGCACGAAGAGGTTTCCTGAGGGGTCGCGCAGGACCGCGCGCGTCTCGTGCGGGCCGGCCTCGGGGCCGCGCACCAGCGCGCCGCCCCTGTCCAGGAGGTCCTGTACGGCCCGCGCCAGGTCCTCCGTCTTGAGGCAGACGGCCGTGGAGCCGGTCAGGTGCTCGTCAGGTCCCGCCAGCCCGATGCCGCCCTCCAGCAGCGCGAACCTGTCGCCGTCCCTGAACCGCACGGGCAGCCCGTAGAACTCGATCGCCTTGCCGACGTCCTCCACGGGGATGAATACGTTCAAGCGGGCCTCCATTGCGGTAGTTCGTCGCGGAACGTCACCCGTACCGGCATGCCGACGCGCACCCGCTCGGGTGGGCACTCCACCACCTGGCCGAGCACGCGCGCCCCTTCGGGCAGGTCCACCCAGGCCAGCACGTACGGCTCCCGCCCCATGAACTCCCCGACGAACGAGCGGTGGACGACGGTGAAGGTGTGCACGACGCCCTCGCCGCGGACCGGTTCGAAGGGGAGGTCGCCGCCGCCGCACCAGGGGCACTCGGCGGCGGGCAGGTGGACCCGTCGCCCGCAGGCCGTGCATCGCTGAATGACCAACTCGCCGCGCGCGCAGGCGGCCCAGTAGGCGTCCATCGCCTGCCAAGCTAGCGCACGCTTGGTTGGGTCACAAGAGCGGGCTAGGAGTCCTCCTGACGGGGCAGGTCGCCCTCCGAGGCCTGCTCGCCGGTCGGGTTCCCGTCGGGCTCGGGCTCCTGCGCGGGCGGCTCGGAGGTGATCCTCGGCGCGGGCGCCGTCGAGGGCGGATCGGGGACCGTGGCGGGCGCGGTGGTCGAAGAGGAGGAGGCGGGAGGGGAGAGGCCGGCGGTCGTGGAGGAGGATGTGGGAGCCGACGCGCGGTCCGACGGGCTCTCGCACGGCGGGCCGTCCACCGGCACCTCGGAGATCTGCGGCCCGTTGGCCGCGGCCCGCTCGGTCTGCACGATCAACCCGAAGTGGGCGCGCTTCCCGCACGCCACCGTGCCGAGGTCGCGCAGCAGCGCGACGGTGTAGGAGGTCTTGCCCGACAGCTGCTTGACCTCCTCGTGGAGGGTGCGCGAGGGGCCTTCGCCGTCCCTGCGGGTGTAGCTGACGCGCAGCCGTACCGGGCCGGTCCCCTCGGCGGCGATCCGCACCGCGCCCGCGGACCCGCTCCAGGTGACGATGTCGGCCGAGGTGACCGCGGGCGACAGCGCCGCCGCCCTGCCCGTCGTCCCGGTGGGGGAGGGCGCGCTGGAGGACGGCGGCGGCGAGGTCGGCGGGGTGGGAGGGGCGGCGGGCGCCGTGCTCCTCGGCGTCGTCGTCCGGGGCGCCGCCGTCGTCGGGGCGGGGGTCCTGACAGGCGTCGGAGCGGCGCTTCTCGACGTCTTGGGGGTGGAGCGTCTCGTCGCCGCAGGTTCGGAGTCGACGGGGGTGGCCCCCAGCTCGAAGGGCGACCTGGGGGGAGGGGCGAGGAAGGTGCCGGGGTCGGGCAGCCGTCCGCCGCTGAGCAGCAGCGCGACCAGCGTCGCGGCCAGCGCGCCGCCCGCGATCCAGAGGTGGGGCGGCAGCCTCGGCATCCGCCACTGCCTGACCAGCGCGCCCTTGACCGGCGCCTCCTGCGGCGAGCCCGGGTTGGCCAGCGGGTAGTGCAGCGCGAGCAGCGTCGCCAGCTCGCCCAGGTGCCTGCGCCCCCGCTTCTCCCACTCCGCGCCGAACCCCGTCACGGCGGCCACCTCGAGCTCGGCGGCGAACTCCCTGGCCGAGCGGGGCCGGCCTGCGGGGTCCTTGGCCAGCCCGCGCCTTAACAGCTCGCGCACCGCCTCGGGCACCACCTCCACGGGCACGGGCTCCACCAGGTGCTTGTCGCGCAGCGCCGCCACGTCGGGCGCCCGGTACGGCTGCCGCCCCGTGACGCACTCGAACAGCACGCACGCCGCCGCGTACAGGTCGGCCAGCACGCCCGCCGCCCCCTGGGTCCACAGCTCGGGCGCCATGTACGGCGGGCTGCCTGCGGGCACCCCCGGCTCCTCCACGTGCACCGCGAGGCCGAAGTCGGCCAGCTTGCTGGTCCCGTCGGCCTGGACCAGCACGTTCTCCGGCTTGACGTCCCTGTGCGCGATGCCCCGCTCGTGTGCGGCGGCCAGCCCGAGCAGCGTCCCCTTCAGCACCACCAGGGCGGCCTCGGGGCTGGTCCTCCTGTGCTCGGACAGGATCGCCCGCAGCGACACGCCGTCGACCAGCTCCATCACCACGGCGGTCCTGGTCGGGGTCTCGACGTACTCGTAGAAGCGCACGACGTTGGGATCGTCGATCTCCACGAGGCCGGGCGTCTCGGCCCCGTACCGGGACATGAACTCCTCGTCCCTGCGCAGCGTCGCGTTCAGGTACTTGATCGCCACGTATGCGCCCGTGGACTGGTAGGTGGCGAGGAACACCCGGCCGGTACGGCCGGCGCCCAGCTGACGTACTTCGCGGTAACCCGGAACCAATCCAGCCCCCATGCGCGCGCGTGCTCAATGGTTCGACGGTCTCACCCGGGGTTCTGGTTGTCACGAGTCACACTATTTCGCCCAACGTCAACGAGAATGACCCTCCGTAGCCGTCTCGGTCACTCTGTGACGCAGCGCGACCGCGAGGCGCTCCACGGCCGGCTGCTCGCACGGCCGGGCGCGGACCGCCTCCCGCCGGAACGCCGCGTGATGTCGTCCCGGCGGGGAGATCGCTCTGTCCTGTCAGGAGTCGGTGCCGAGGAGCTTGCGGATGAAGGCGGTGGAGACCTCCAGCGCCGCCTGGTTGGCCTGGGTGTCACGCAGCAGGTCGACCATGACGAAGTCGTGGACCATCCCCTGGAAGCGGATCGCGGTGACGGGGACGCCCGCCTCACGCAGCTTGTTGGCGTAGGCCTCGCCCTCGTCGCGCAGCACGTCGGCCTCGCCGTTCAGGACCATCGCGGGCGGCAGCCCCCGGAGATCGTCCAGGCCGGCGCGCAGCGGTGAGGCGTGGATCTCGGCGCGCTGGGCGGGATCGGCCGTGTACTGGTCCCAGAACCACTTCATGCCGTCGCGGTTGAGGAAGTAGCCCAGCGCGAACTGCTGGTAGGAGCCGGTGTCGAAGGAGGCGTCGGTGACCGGGTAGAACAGGACCTGGCCCTTCAGGCCGACGTCGCCGCGCTCCTTCGCCATGATCGCCAGGACGGCGGCCATGTTGCCGCCGACGGAGTCGCCCGCGACCACCATGCGGGAGCCGTCCAGGCCCTTCTCCGCGCCCTTGTTCACCACCCACTGGGCGGCGGCGTAGTTCTGCTCGATCGCCGTCGGGTACTTCGCCTCGGGCGAGCGGTCGTACTCGGGGAAGACGACCGCGGCCCTGCTGCGTACGGCCAGTTCCCGCACGAGCCTGTCATGGGTGTTGGCGCTGCCGAAGACCCAGCCCGCGCCGTGGATGTAGAAGATCACCGGGAGGGTGCCGGTGGCGCCGGCGGGCTTGACGACGCGCACCCGCACGCTGCCGGTGGGCCCGCCCTCGACCGTGACCCACTCGTCGCCGACCTCGGGCTTGGGCACGCTCGCGTCGGACTGGAGGTCCTCCAGGATCTGACGGCCCTGCTCGGGAGGAAGCTGGTAGATGTACGGCTCGTTGGAATTGGCATCGGCGAACCGCTGGGCCGCCTCTTCCAGGACCACCTTGTTCTCAGCCATGGATGTGCTGCTCCGTATCGTGGACGAGTGAGACGAGAATGCTCGCCTCGGGTCCTCCCCCGCGGTGCGGTCCAGGCCGCTCTCACCTGTGATGATTTGTCGGCTTATTTAGGTATTGATGGCGAGTTCAGTCACGCGGTCATGGCCGGTAGGGACGCAGGCGCGGCCACCAGCCGGGCACCTTCGAGCGGTAGCTGTCGTAGTCGGCGCCGAACTTCGCCCGTAGCGTCGGTTCCTCGTACCAGCGGACGAACGCGACGACGGGGACGGCCACCACCGCGACGTAGAGCAGCAGCGAGGGCTGGCCGAGCAGCATCGCCTGCCCGATGACCGCCGAGAACACCGCCACGTACATGGGGTTGCGCACGTACCGGTAGAGACCGCCGACCACCAGCCGTTCGGGCGGGGCGGCGGGGAGCGGCGTGCCGAGCCCCTCGACAACGAACCGCGCGAACGCGTTGACGATGATCGCCGAGCCCGCCAGGACCAGGAGCGCCCCGAGCGCCCTGAGCGGGGTCATCGCCCAGCCGGGCAGCGGGCTGCGCGACTCCCAACCGGTGATCCACCACGGGACGAGGACGGCGACGGTGCCGGGGGCGGCGGCGAAGAAGAGGGTGCTGATGACGGCCGCTGGTGTCCTGCGCATGAGATCGCCTCTCCACGCCCTAATTCACTATGTGATGAGTTTAGGTCGGGCGTGGGAGAGGCGTCAACGCAGCCTCACGGACGGTCGGCTGTCGTCCCCTCGGCCCGCCGGTGCTCCCGGACGGCGGCGAGCTTGGGACGGCGCGCGGCCACCAGCCCCAGCACGCCGATGACGACCATCGCCCAGCTCCCCGTCACGGGGAAGTAGATGACGCACAGCGGCACCCCGATGACGAGCATGTACCAGCCGACCTGCGCGGGCAGCCGGCCTGTCGCCCGCACCACGTGGACGGAGAGCGTGCCGATGGCCAGCATCGCGAAGCCCGAGGCCATGAACCAGATGCTCGCCTCGTGCACGAAGTAGTCGGCGGCCTCGGAGTCGACGTTGGTGGCGAAGAAGCCCTCACGTGCGATCACCGCCCACGAGTTGGGCTGGGCGAAGGCCCACACGAAGTGGAGCACCGCCGTCGCGATGATCAGCCGGGGCACCCATCGGGCCAGCGCGTTCACTCGCTCCTCCTCTCCTGTGGCGCCAGGCGCAGGGCCAGCGCGTAGATCTCCTTCAGCTCGCCGGCGGACACGGGAGGAACCACCTGCTGCGCCCCCACGAGCACCAGGTAGAGCAGGCGCCCCATGGGCCCCGCGTCGTCCTCGGAGCCGCCGAGATCCCGCCACAGCGAGCGCAGATAGTCGACGCGCAGCCGGTCGACGCGTCGCTGCAGCGCCCGGGCCTCCGCGTCCTGCAGGGCCCACGCGCGTACCGCGATCTCCAGGTCGTGGTCGGTGTCCTTGTCGTCGAGCACCAGGTTGAGCAGGTGGTACAGCTTGGCCTGGGCGCTGTCTCCCGCGCTTTCCGCGCCGTCGATGTAGCGGCCGGTGTGCTCGCTCTCGAAGTGCTCGAGCAGGTCGCTCTTGTACCTGGCCATGCCCCCGAAGTGATGGTAGAAGGAGCCCTTGGTCAGGTTGAGGTGGGCGCACAGCCGCTCGATGGTCAGCGCGGGCGCGCCCTCCTCGCTCAGAACCTCCAGGCCCGCTTCCAGCCAGTCACGTTTACTTGCCATGCCATCACCATACCATACGGAATGGTATGGCGTGGGTCCGTCGGCTGGGACACCCCGGCCGCCTCATCAGCCGATCCGGCGCCCGCCGCAGAACACCTCCTGGACGAGCCCGTCCACCAGCTTCTGGAAGTCCTTCGCCGGGCCTCTCGTGACCTCGTCCACCCAGGTCACCGAGGCGGTCAGGGTCCTCTTGCCGTCGGGCGAGCTGTACATCAGCGCCCCGTAGCCGTGCGGGGGGCTGCCGTTGTGCTGGTAGACGGTGCCGCAGTTGGGGCCCAGGTCCTGCACGAACAGCCCGAGGCCGTAGCCCATCTTCGGGTGCGGCTCGCGCATCTCGGCCAGCAGCTCGGGCGGCAGGAGCTTGCCGCCGTTCAGCGCCGAGACGAACGTGTGGAGATCCTTGGTGGTCGAGATCAGGTCCCCTGCGCCGGCCAGCAGCGAGAGGTTCTGCCGGGAGATGTCGACCGTCTTCCACTGGCCGGCGTCCTGGTAGCGGTAGTAGCCGTGAGCGTGCGGCCCGGGGAGCCGCGTCCGGGCGCCGGGCACGGCGGTGCCCCGCATCCCGAGCGGCCGCAGGATGCGCCGCTGCAGCTCCTCGGCGTAGGAGCGGCCGGTGACCTTCTCGATCAGCAGCAGGGCCAGCGTGTAGTTGGTGTTGGCGTAGTTCTGGTCGGTGCCCGGCTCGAACCGCGGCTGCTTGGACAGCGCCAGCCGGACGAGTTCCTGCGGCTGGTAGGTCTTGAACCGGTTGGCCAGCCATGCGTCGCCGGTGGCGGGGATGCCCGGCTTGACCGTGCCGTCTTCGAAGTACTCGCCGGTGTAGTTGAACAACCCGCTGGTGTGCTGCAGCAGCATCCGCACGGTGATCCGCCGGTCCAGGCCGAGCTCGGGCAGGTAGCCGGCCACCGGGGCGTCCAGCCCGAGCCTGCCTTCGGCCACCAGTTGCAGCACCAGGGTGGCGGTGATGGGCTTGATGACGCTGCCGGTCCAGAAGCTTCCGTTCGTCGGCGGTTTGGCGCTCTGGCCCAGCTCGCGCACTCCGGCGCTGCCGGTCCACTCGCCCCGCTGGTCGTTCACGCGCAGTTGCACCCCGGCGAAACCGGCGTCGACGAACGCCTGCATGGCCTCGTGGAGTTCCGGGCGGTCCTGCTCGGCAGCGGCTGCTTTCGAGCCGGCCCCGCTGTCGGCTGCGGCCGTCCCGGTGGTGGCCGCCCCGGCCAGCAGCGCCGCCGCCAGCGCGCCGACCGCCACGCGCCGCGAGACCCTGCCGCGCAGCCTGGTCGCCGTGATCGCTGATGGGGACTGGGTTTTCATTGTTCCTCGTCTCTGGTGTCGCGCTCAGGCGAGAGCTCGCCGAGCGACTCGGGGTCGATGGGGGTGGGGGCCGGGCCGCGGGCGCGATGAGCAGCGGAATCCTGTCGGCGGCGATGGGCCGGCCGCCCGGCTGTCGGGTGTGGTCCGGGTGGACCTGGTCGTCCATGCAGGCGGCGTCGACCAGGGCGAGCGAGCCGCTGGTCGACGGGCCATCAGGCGGCGTCGAGGGCCTCGGTGATCTTGCGGGTCATCTCGGCCAGGGTGGGGCTGAGCGGGCCCCGGTGCGTCCGGGCGGCTGCGTCGATGGCGATGATGACGGTGTTGCGGAAGTTGTCGGCTTCGGCGGGGTCGTGCTGCTTGAGCAGGCTCATGGCTTCGGTCAGGGCGGGGAGGACGTGGTCGGCGAGTGCGGCGGTGGTCTTGCCGTACAGGTGGATGTCGTTGGACTTGGCGGCGAGGATGTGGCCGACCAGGCCGGTGGCGGAGGACAGGGCGATGGAGCCCTCGGTGGCGCTCTTGTGGGGTGAGCCGGTGGCGTCGGCGGCGGCCATGAGGGAGACGGCGCCGTAGGCGGCGGTGCGCAGGGTGGCCTTGTCCTGGTCGGTAAGGGTGAGGGACATGGTGGTGTGCTCCTTCGAATCTGTTACGACATGCAAGGGAAAGGACGATGGTGGAATGGGGTCCTGCTGGTGATCGGTTCGCCATCGCTGAACCGTTCGTGGCTCCACCATCGCCGTTGGGTCTGATACCGGGCCGCTATCGTCCTGACATGGCCGCTGACACGACGGATCGCGTGGTCGGTGGCTGGTCGCCCCGTCGAGCACCGGCGCCAGGTCCACTCCGGTGATCGGCTCCAGTGAGGGCCGCAGAGGGCGGCCTCAGCGCGTGACGGTGACCGGGGTCCGCTGCCGGGTCGAGGGGGCGGTGTGGGCGCCGCTCGTGCGGCCGCGCAGCAGGATCAGGGCCGGTACGGCGGCGCCGAGCACCCCGGCGGCGATGGGCGGCGCCGCCCCAGGGCCATCCCGAAGGGGGGTGGATCAGGTGCCGTTCTGCGAGATCCGCAGTGGGCCGGCAAGCTGACGGAGGAAGATCGGCGCGCGCTCAGCCCGCTGTTCTGGGCCCATGTGAACCCCTACGGCCGGTTCGGTTGGACATGGAGACTCGGCTCGACCTCACTGCGGCGTGAGCGGACCTCCGGTGGGATGACATCGGCCCGCTGCGAGCCTCACCTGTGGTCGCGGAGGAAGGCGGAGATGCCAGTGCGGGTTGGGTAATTGGGCAGCGGCGACGGCTCGCCCTGGAGGAACGCTGTGATGACGGCGGCGGCGCGCTCGTTGTTGTCGTCGAGGCCGTTCCACATGCGGTGTCCGACGCCGGGCATGTATTGGGTTCGCTCGATGGCGGAGCCGGCGGCGAGGATGCTGGTCTGCCATTGGCGTGTCTGTGAGGAGCATTCGGCGATCATCAGCATTGCGGGGGTCCGGGAGCGGCTCAGCCCGGGAACGATAGAGGGTGAGTCTTTGATCGTCTGCTGGATCCGTAGGCTGGCGGCGGCGTTGAAGGACAAGTTCTCCGCAGTGTCCTCGGTTGGGATGCGGCCGGCGTCGCGCGCGCAGTAGGCGGAGGCCGTGTCGCTGCCGAGATCGGCGGCCTTGAAGGCGTTGACGCCTTCGGCCTGCGTGATCAGGCCGGTCTCGGGCGGCAGGAGTCCGAGTTGGATGAGGCCGAGTGCGACGGCGTACCGGGGGACGTGCGTCGCCCGCCCTCCGGTCGGGGCCGGGGCGAGGCCGCGCGCGGACGGTCGCCCTTGTTGCCCGTTGATCAGTGCGGTGGGGCCGTCCATGGGGCCGGGTTCGGCGATGATCGCCCGGTGCACGCGGGCGGCGGTGTCCGGGATGGCCAGGGCCCGGGTGAGCACGATCGCGCCCGCGGAGAATCCGAGGACGTCGGCCGGGCCCTTGTCCAGGCGGTCGATGAAGGCAGCGAGGTCGCGTACGGACCTGGAGATTGTGTACTGCTCCATGGGCAGCAGGTCGCTCCGCCCGCCGCCGGGGTGCTCGTAGGCGTACACGTCGTAGCCCTGTCCGGCCAGGAGCCGCAGGAAGCGGTGGTCGAGCACGGAGATGGAGCGGACGGGCCCGCCGTGGAGGTAGACGAGCGGCGTGGGACGGCGGGAGGCGTCGGCGGCGGGGGGATAGTGGTAGACCGCGACCCGGCTTCCCGTGCTCAGGCTCCAGTGCCCCGTCGCGACGAAGGGCAGGTCAGGCGGGTACTGCCGGGTCGTGGGAACGGTGGGGACGCAGACTGACGCGGTGAGCGCCGCGGCGGCGACCACCGGGACGAAGGGCCACAGCCGGCCCGGCCAGGTACGGCCCCGGCCGCGCCATAGCGCGGCGATGATGCCGGCTCCAAGGACGGTCAGCCAGGCGGCGAGCCCGGAGCGCGCGCCGTCCGTCACTACGACGAGGGCGAGGAACAGCCCGGCCAGCCCCACGACGGCGAGCAGGGCCAGGATCAGACGGCCGAGGAGGCGGATGGCGACGGGGAGAGACATATGAGTTTCCAAACGCTGTTTCAAAACGATGTTTCGAAACACTACCAGCTCGGCTAGGCTGGTCGTCGTGGGAAGGCCGAGAACGAACGACGACACCGTGAAGGACCGCCTCGTCGAGTCCGCGACCGAGATGTTCGCCACCCGCCCACGGGAGTCGATCACCATCCGAGCCCTGGCCGCCGCCGCCGGGACCGCGACCGCCGCGGTCTACTCGCTGTTCGACGGCAAGGACGGGCTGATCGCCGAAGTGCGCAACAGGGCGGTCGCCGGGCTGTCCAGGGAACTGTCGGCGGCGCCGACCTCCGATGACCCTCTCGCCGACCTCTATGCGCTGGCGGTCGCGTACCGGCGATGGGGGCGCGAGCACCGCCACCTCTACACCGTGTTGTTCGGCGGCGTGCAGAGCTTCGAACCGTCCGGCGAAGTGGGCGCCGCAGATCCCGTCAGGCCGCTCATCGAGGCGATAGACCACGCTCGATCGGCCTCCGCGCTCTCGGGTGACGCGACCTCGATCGCGCTCTCCCTCTGGGTGACCCTGCACGGTCTGGTGACGCTCGAACTGGCCGGGGCCCTCGACACCGCCACGGCCGAGGCCACCTTCCGCTCGGCGATCCCCGCCGCGCTGCGCGGCTGGGCAGCCTGACCTCATGTCGGCGCCTCGTCCCGGCCTGATCGGTCGCCAGAAGGACGACGCACTTCGAGACTCGCGGTGAGCTGTGGGCCGATACTGCTGAAGAGGACCCGCACATAGAAGTTCCGGGCCTGCTCAGCGCGGCGGGGTCGAGGTCGCGTGTGGGGGTGGTGCGGCCTGGAGTGTCTTCTCCAGCATGCTCAGTTCCGCGGGGTCGAGGTCGCGCAGCGGAGGGCGGCAGAAGCCCGCGGGCCGTCCCCAGATCCGCAGCAACCCCCGGTAGAGGGCCAGGTCGCTCGCGCCCCGCACCGCGGGATCGGTGACCAGGCGGCGCAGGGGCAGCAGGCGGGCCCAGGCGTCGCGGGCCCGCGGCAGGTCGCCCGCGCCCACCGCCTCCCACAGCTCGACGGCCGTGGCGGGCGCGACGTTCAGCAGCCCGCTGATCCAGCCGTGGGCGCCGCCCGCCATCGCCTCGAGCGGGGCGGTGAAACCGCCGTAGAACGCGCGGAACCCCTCGTCGGTGGCCGCGCGCAGCTCGTGGATCTGGTGCACGGTCGGCAGCGTGCTCTTGACCCCGCTCACCACGCCCTCGCGGTAGAGCCCCGCGAGGTCGGCCGTGGTCAGGGGGTCGGTCGCGGCGTTGGCGGGGATGTTGTAGACCCACAGCGGCAGGTCCGTGGCGGCCGCGACGCGGCGGTAATGGCCGAGGACCTCCCCGCGCGAGGGTCGCTGGAAGTACGGCAGGACGACGAGCGCGGCCGCCGCCCCCGCCTCCTGCGCGTGCCTGGTCAGCGCGATCGTCGCGGAGGTCGCGTAGGTCCCCGTCCCGGCGAGGATCGCCACCCTGCCCGCCACGGCCTCGACCGCCACCTCGAGCAGCCGCCGTCGCTCGGCGTCGGTGAGGGCGACGAACTCGCCGCTGGTCCCGCCCACGACCAGGCCGTGGACGCCCTCGGTGACGAGCAGGTCGAGGTGCGCGGCGGTGGCGTCCTCGTCGAGTCGCCCTTCGGCGTCGAACATGGTCAGCGCGGCCGGCCAGACGCCTCTCACCTGGTGCCTCCGCGGTCGTACTCGGGCCTGAACGGGTGCTTGACGAGCTCCTCGATCCGCAGGCGCGGGCCCAGGCCGGGCTCGTCGGAGACCAGCCACTCGCCGCCGCTCACCTGCGGGGGGCCGTCGGTGTAGCGGTCCCAGAAGACGAGCTGCTCGGGCGTCAGCATCGACTCGGAGATGAGGAGGTTGGGCAGCGTGGCGGCCAGGTGCCACGTGGCCGCGCTGGCCAGCGGCCCGAACGGATTGTGGAAGGCGATGGAGACGGCGTTCGCCTCGGCGAGGGTGGCGATGCGCTTGGCGGCGGTGATCCCGCCGCAGAAGATGACGTCGGGCTGGGCCACCGCGACCGCGCGCTGTTCGAGGAAGGGCGCGGCGGCGTACGGGCCGGCCCACCGCTCGCCCGAGGCGATCGGCGTGGTCGAGCGCCTGGAGACCTCGGCCAGCCACTCGGGGCGCTCCGGCGGCACCGGCTCCTCGATGAAGGTCAGGTGGTACGGCTCCAGCACCTCGCACAGCCGTACCGCGTTGGCGACGTTCAGCCTGCCGTGGCAGTCGAGCATCAGGTGTACGTCAGGGCCCGCCACCTCGCGCGCGGCGGCGAAGTACTCGGCGAGCAGCGGCCAGATCCAGTTGGGCAGCAGCTCGGTCTCGGTCTGCCTGGCGGGGATGGCCGCCGGGGTCTCGTGGTGGACGCTGGAGACCTTGGTGTAGAAGCCGGGCAGCGTGGTCTTGATGGCGGTGAAGCCCATCGCGATGCGGTCGGCCACCTCCCGGGCGAAGGTCTCGGGGGTCTCCGTCGCCCTGGCATGGGTGTAGACCGGCACGCTGTCGCGGAACTTCCCACCGAGCAGGCGGTGGACGGGCACGCCGAGCGCACGCGCGTTGAGGTCCCACAAGGCCACGTCGATGGCCGACATCCCGATCGTCAGCAGCGTGCCGCCGAGGAAGGAGTCGCGGTACATCCGCTCGGAGTGCTGCTCGATGCGGGTGGGGTCCTTGCCGACGAGGTACTCGCCGAGCTCCTCGACGATCGCGGAGACCGTCCTGGTGCGGCGGCGCATGGCGACCTCGGCCACGCCCTCCACGCCGTCGTCGGTCTCGATGCGGACGTAGATGGCGTTGTAGTAACCGAACTCGACGATCCACTGCCGGACGGCGGTCACGCGCATGCGCTGGCTCCTCAGGTGGGGTGCCCTCATCCTCCGAAGAGAAAGGACCTAAGTCAAGGGTCGGAAGTTGCCCACGGTCGCCATCGTTGGGCCACCGCACAAAAGCGGGCCTGACGAAGGGGTTCGATGGTCTACGATGACGTGGAACATAGGTCTTTAGTGGAGGTGTCGTGCCAGAGTCATCAGGGCCCAGCGGTGCGCTCCCACGCGACCGCGAGCCTCTCGGCACCCGCGTCGCCGCTCTGATCACCGAGCACATCGGACGCCACGGGCTCGCCGACGGCGACGAGCTCCCCTCCGAGGCGAAGCTCGCCGAGGAGTACGGCGTGAGCCAGCGCATCGTGCGCGACGCCCTGCGCGCGCTCAGCCAGCAGGGGGTCATCCGCACCCGCCAGGGCAAGCGCGCCGTGGTCAGCGAGCTGCGCCCGGTGGCCGTGCACAGCTACTTCAAGCTCGCCATGGAGGCCGACGGCTCGGCCATCGACGAGCTCATCGAACTGCGCCTCGCTCTCGAGACCAAGGCGGCGGGCCTGGCCGCCACCAGAATCTCCCCCGAGGAGCTCGAGCGGCTGCGGAGCCTGCTCGACGAGGCCGAGCAGGCGGGCGACGACCTGCGCGGACGGGTCGAGCTCGATCTGGCCTTCCACATCGGCATCGTCAAGGCGGCCCGCAACCGCTTCTTCAGCGGGGTGATCGAGGCGCTGTCCGACGTGCTGGCCACCGAGCGCGAGCGCGGCAAGGAGCTGACGGAGATCCTCGGAGAGTCGCACGCGGAGAGCGACGCCGAGCACAGGGCCCTGCTGCTCGGTCTCGGCACCGGCGACGCGGCGCTGGCCGAGCAGCAGATGCGCACCCACCTGGAGCGCGTCCAGCGCACCTTCCGCGGCGACGGCCTGGAGTGAGCTACTCCCAGACAGGGGCGCGCTCCGCCTGCCGGTAGAGCGCGTCGAACTCCGCCGTGCCGTCGTCCTCGTGCACGTCCAGGCTGGCGCCGCGCGGCTGGACCGGCAGGTTGCCGACATACCTGCACTCCTCGAACAGCTGCTTGATGCCCGCGTAGCGGCGCACCCGCCCGTCGCCGAGGTGGAAGCCGAGCAGCCGTCTGGGCGGCGTGGGGGTGAAGCCGTCGGGCACCCGCCAGCGTTCCAGCGCGTCCTCGTCGAGGGTGACGCCGAGTCCTGGCCCCTCGGGGACCCTGGCGTAGCCGCCGCGGATCTCGATCGGCTCGGTGATCAGGTCGTCGGCGTAGACGTTGAGGCAGGTGACGGCGGGCCAGCGGGCATGGGTGAGCACCGCGCCGAGGTGCAGCGTCCACGCCGTGGTCAGCCCTGGCCCGACGATCTGCAGGAACAGGTCCTTGTTGAAGGCCGCCGCCTGCAGCCCCTGGGCCAGGGTGCCCGCCACGCCCGCGTTGCACGACACGAAGCCGTCGACGGCGTCCTCCCTCATCCACACGGGGAACAGCGCCTTGTTGTAGTGCTCGGCGACCGGCCTGTTCACCCGGGCGCGGACGGCCTTCTGTCCCGCCACGTCCGACTGCAGCACCGGCGACTCGTACATGCCCACGCGCGGCTGCCGGTCCAGCTCGCGCAGCACCTCGATCGCCTCGCCCGGCGTGCGCAGCATGCCGTTCCAGTCGAGGTCGAGCACGTAGGTCTCGGGCGTGACGGCCGAGAGCGCGGCCACCTGCTCGTGGACGTCGAACCATGGTCTGGCCTTGAGCTTGTGGGCGAGGTAGCCCTCGGCGAGCGCGTCCTCGGCCTCCTGCGCCAGCACGGAGGGTGGCATCTTGGTGCTCCACCAGGCCAGCGGGCACCACTGGCGCACCATCGGCTGGCCGAGCAGTCGGTGCACGGGCACGCCGAGGGCCCTGCCGACCACGTCGTAGAGCGCCATCTGCAGGCCGGCGCCGAGCGAGTCGTCGGCCATCAGCTCGGCAGGGTGGCGCTCCATAACGCGGGCGGCGCTCTCGTCGGTGGTCCTGGCCCAGGTGTAGTGCGGCAGGCTCTCGCCGTACCCGACCAGGCCGGGGGAGTTCGTGCGGACGCGCACCACCTCCACCACGCCGAACTCCGAGACCAGGATGTCGTTCCACGGCCGTGAGCGCTCCCTGAAGGGGACGTGCAGGGTGATGCGCTCGACAGCGGTCACACGCAGGCTCGTCGAGGTCCGCCGTGATGTCGGCGACGCTGCCGACCAAGAAGATCGTTTCATGTCACTTCCCGTATCCGGCGGCGATGCCCTCGATGAGGCGGCTGCTCATCCACAGGTAGAGCAGCAGCAGGGGGATGACGACGATGCAGATCCCCGCGAACAGCACCGACCAGCGGGCGCCGGTGTACTGCATCGTCTGGATGAAGTTCAGCAGCGTCAGGGAGATCGTCTTCTGCTCCCGCAGGAACGACAGGGCGAAGAACGTCTCACCCCAGTCGCCGATGGCCTGCAGGATGAACAGCGCGATCAGCCCCGACCTGGTCAGCGGCAGCATGACGCGCCAGTAGGTGTGGTACGGGCTGGAGCCGTCCAACGCGGCGGCCTCCTCGAGCTCACGGGGCAGCGAGGCGAAGAAGGCGGTGAGGAAGAAGACCGAGAAGGGCAGGTTCGTGGCGATGTAGACGATCAGCAGGCCCGCCAGCGAGTCGATCAGCCCCATCCGGTCGAGACCGAGGTAGATCGGGATCATGATGGCGGGTCCAGGGATGCCGAGCCCCATCGCGAAGAAGACGGTGACGGGGCCGGACAGCCGCCAGCGGAAGCGCGACAGCACGTAGGCGGCGGGCGCGGCCAGCAGGATCGTGCCGAGACCGCTGCCCGTCACCAGCAGCAGCGAGTTGAGCACGCCGTCGCCGAAGGCGGCGGAGGTCCAGGCCTCGCCGTAGTTGCCCCACTGGAGCTCGGACGGCAGGCCCCACGGGTCGTGGACGACCTCCCTGGTGGTCTTGAGCGACGACAGCGCCATCCAGCCGACCACGAACAGGTCGAAGACGGCCAGCGACCAGGCCAGCGGCATCGCCAGGAGGAACAGCGGGCCGCGGCTGCGCCGTACGGTGCGGGTGGTCATGCGGCTCCTCAGTAGTCGGTGCGCTCGCGGCGGCCCATCACCCTGCGGACCAGCAGGGTCAGCACGACGGTGAGGACCATGGTGAGGACGGCGGCCGCCGAGGCGATGCCGTACCTCGGGACGCCGTCGGAGGGGAAGGCGCCGGCGTAGGCGTAGACGGAGAAGGTCCAGAGCCCCGTGGGCGGCAGGCTGCCGGTGGCTCCGGCGAAGACGAGCACGAACTCGAAGGTCTTCAGCGCGCCGATCGCCCACAGCACCGCGCACACCCCGATGACGTCCCACATCAGCGGCATGGTGATGTGCCAGAACCTGCGCACCGCCGACGCGCCGTCGAGCTCGGCCGCCTCGTAGAAGGCGCGGGGGATGCGGTCGGCGGCGGCCATGAAGATCACCGTGTACGTCCCCGCCGCCAGCCACGTCATGCCCGCCATCACGGTGGTGAACATGTTCTCCGGTGCCAGCCACAGCGGCGGCTCCGCCACGCCCAGCGCCTCGAGCACCGAGTTGGCCAGCCCGTCGGGGTCGAGCATGAATCCCCACAGGATGGCGATCACCAGCCCCGGCACCAGGCTCGGGAAGAACACCACGGCGCGCACGAACTTCCTGCCGACCATGTCCTGCAGGAGCATGGTCAGCACGAAGGAGATGAGGAAGACGGCGCCGCCCACCCCGAAGAGGATCTTCATCGTGTTCACGAACGACTGGCCGAAGACCGGGTCGGCGATCATCTCGGTGTAGTTGCCGAGCCCCGCCCACTCCATCGGCCCCGCGCCCGCCCAGTCGTTGAAGCTGATCCAGACGGTGAAGACGCTCGGCACGATCATGACGAGCGCGTAGACGAGCAGCGCGGGCAGCAGGAAGGGGCCGATCATCCGCCGCCTGGCAGCCTCGAAGGGCCCGATGCCCTCCACCCGTACGGCGGGCCGCGCCGCCGTACGTTCCAGGACGGGAGTGGCCATCAGCCCTTCGACTTCCAGTACGCGGCGGCGTTCTCGGCCATCTTCCTGGTGAACCCGGCCGCGGTGATCTTCCCGAAGAGCAGTTCGTCGCTGAGCGGCAGCAGCACCTTGGCGTTGAAGTCGCCGACGTCGACCACGTCCGCCTTGTTGATCTCCCCGCTGTCGAGCGCCCGCTTCAGGTCGGCGACCTGCGCGGCGGCGGGCACGTCCTTGCGCACCGACATCTCCAGCGCCACGCTCGACACCTTCTCCTGGTACTTCTTCTGCAGGAAGAAGGCCAGGAAGCGCTTGGCGTCGGCGGCGTTGCGGGCCTTCTTGGGAATGCCGAACCCGGTGGTGGTGACGTTCATCGTGGGGGTCCTGCCCTCCACCGAGGGGAAACGGAAGGCGCGGAACTCGAAGCCGGGGTCGGCGTAGGGCGCGACCTCCTTGGGCAGGTAGGTGCCCTGGTAGAGGAAGTCGGACTCCCCGCCCGCCCATTTCTGCTGCATGGCGGGGAACTTGGTGGCGTTGAACCCTGCGGGGAAGTAGCCGCCCTTGGCCAGCGACTCGACCATCGTGGCGGCCTTCAGCACCTCGGGGTTGAGCCAGCCCCGCCCCGTCCGGTCGGGGGCGAGGGCGTGCCAGCCCTCGTCGCCCATGAGCGCGCGGGCGAAGTGCTCCAGGTAGCGCACGTTGTAGTTGGGGATGCTGCCGTCCTGCCCGAGGGGGCTGCGGCCCTTGGCCTGCTGCCCCCTCAGCACGGCGGTGAAGTCCTCCCAGGTCTTCGGCGGGGCGGTGACCAGTTCGGGGAAGGTCCTGCCGTCGAAGAACCAGCCGTAGGTCGAGACCTGGTAGGGCAGCTGGGTCACCACCCCGTCGGCCGAGGTGGCCATCCGCCTGTAGGCCTCGCCCACGGTGTCGGCGACGGTGGCCTGCTCGCCGTGGACCTTCGCGCCGTAGACGTCGGACAGGTCGGCAGCCGCCTTGGTGGCGGCGAACTGCCTGGTCAGCTCCCTGTTGTTGCCCTCCACCAGGTCGGCGGGCACGTTGTCGGTGTTCAGGCTCGGCAGGAACGTCTTGACCGCGGTGCGGCCCTTCCACTGAGTCCTGACCCTGACCCCGGTCTCCTTCTCGAAGTCCTTGGCGGCCTCGGCCAGCACCTTCTGGTTGGGCTCGCCCTCCGACCACATGCTCCAGATCGTGATCTCCTTGCCCGTGCCTCCCGGCTGACCGCCGCACGCGGTCAGCAGGCAGACGGCGGCGATGATCGCGGTTCCACCTCGGCTGATCATCATGGGCACCGCCCTCTCTTAACTAAGACATAGGACAGATGTGTGTGCCCACCGTACAGCGCATCGGCGTGCGGTCAAGAGGCGTTCCGGCGGGCCGATTCCTTGACGAAGGCTGTCGCGGCGGTTACATTCCGGCCAAACCTTCTGTCCTAGGTCCTAACGAAAGGCCCTGCGGTGACTGCTCAGGAAACCCCCCGCCGCCGCGTGCTCGCGGGACTCGGCCTGCTCGGCGCGGCCGTCACGGTCCCTCTGGCGGCGGCCACGCCGGCCGAGGCGTCCCTCACCAAGCCCGACGACCTCAACGCCTACCCCGCCATCGCCTACGGCGCGATCGCCGACGGCGTGGCCGACGACGCCGCCGCCCTGCAGCGCGCCATCGACGCGGCCGCCGCGGCGGGCGGCGGCACCGTCCACCTGGCCGCGGGCCACCGTTACCTGATCGGCACGTCGCTGAAGCTCAAGAGCGGGGTCGCGCTCGTCTCGGACAGGTCGAGGGCGTCGATCGTGCTGACCGCCGGGTACGGCGAGCCGCAGGTGATCTCCGCCACGGGCGTCTCGACCGTGGCCCTGCGCAACCTGAAGATCATGTGCGACGAGCGGCCCTCGCTCGTGGCCGGCGTCCTGGTCACCGGCGCCACCGACGTGCTCGTGGACAACGTGCACGTGGAGGGCGTCGGCGCGGGCACCTACGACACCGAGTCCGGCGAGGCCTCCAGCGCGCTCATCAGGTTCCTGAACTCCCGCCGCGTCCAGATCACCGGCTGCAGGGTGACCAAGGCGTACGTCGGGATCAACGTCGCGGGCAACTCCAGCCACGTCACCATCGACGACTGCGACGTCCACGACGTCACGCAGTTCGGCGTGCACGTGCTCGGCAACGCGACCAGCCACACCGAGCACCTGACCGTCACCAGGTGCCGCCTGGAGCGGATCGGCGGCACCTTCCCGCAGGTCGGCTACCCGATCTACATCACCGCGGGCGGCAACAAGCAGAGCCTGCACAAGCACCGCTTCGTCCGCGCGATGGACAACAGCGTCGTCGGCAACCGCAAGGCCTACGGCAGGGGCGGCAACGCCGACCTGCTGGCCGTCTACGACATCTTCGACGGCGTCTTCGAGCGCAACGTGCTCTTCTACGGCGGCGACGCGGGACTGTCGACCGACCGCTGCCGCAAGCTGGTGATCGCCAACAACATCGTCGGGTACTGCAACACCGTCGGCATCAACGTCTGGCAGAGCAACGACGTCACCGTCGTCGGCAACGTGGTCTACAACAACCACCAGAACTACGGCGGCGGCCTGAGTGTCGAGGCGCGCGGGGGGATCAGGACCTACGCGCGCGCGGGATTCAAGGCGGAGAACGTGGTCATCACCGGCAACCGCTGCTTCGACGACCAGCAGACCAAGACCCAGGACTACGGCATCTTCATCCACCAGCGCACCAAGGGGGTGGACATCGGCGCCAACACCCTCACCGGCAACAAGGAGGGCATGTTCAGGACGGGGTCGAAGGAGAACATCACCTACTCCTTCGTCGTGACGCTGGACGCGCTGCCCACCGAGGGCTACTGGGAGAAGGGCATGGTCGTCCAGCTGCGCGACCCGGCCCCGGGGCAGCCGCTGCGGTGGGTGTGCGTCGTGGCCGGCACGCCGGGCACCTGGCGTCCCGAGGCGGCCCAGGACGTGCCCGCCTCCATCACGGCCGTCCCCTCCTACCAGGGGCAGCTGGCCCTGCAGGGCGCCGCCCTCTACGTCGCCACCGGCACCGCCTCGGCCGCCGACTGGCGCAAGGTCGCCGACCTGCCCGCCTGACCACCGCTCCCGCGACGGAAGGACGGCCTCGGCCCTCCCTCCCAGGACCGGAAACCTCCGCCCTCCCTCCCCAGGACCGGAAGGGGAGGGAGGGCGGAGGCCGTACCCGCTGGTCAGCCCGGCTTGACCGGGCCACCCGAGCGGGCCGACTCGTAGACGGCCAGCACCAGCGCCAGCGCGGCGCGGCCGTCGGCAGAGGTGACCTCGGGGGCCCTGCCCTCCGCCACGGCGGAGACGAAGTCGGCCAGTTGCAGGTGATGCGCCTGCGCTCCCAGCCGCTGCCCTGGCTCGGTTCTGTCCTCCTCGCCCACCTTGAAGGAGACCAACACCTCGTTCTCCACGACGGCGTGCCCCCTGTCGCCGTGCACCGACACCCGCACGCTGGCGCCGCCGTGCGCGGCGGTGGTGGCGAACAGCCGTCCCAGGGCGCCGCCCGCGAAGCGCACGGCCGCGACCGCGGTGTCCTCCACCTCGATGCCCTCGTGCGCGAGCAGCCCCGCGTACGCCGACACCTCCGCGGCGGGCCCGAGCAGGGCCAGCATCAGGTCGACGACGTGCACGCCCTGGTTCATCAGCGCGCCGCCGCCGTCCAGCGCCCAGGTGCCGCGCCAGCCGCCCGAGTCGTAGTAGGACTGCGGGCGCCACAGCGTCACCTCGGCCGCGCCGGAGGTGAGGCGGCCGAGCTCGCCCGCCTCGATCGCCGCCTTGAGCCGCAGGAAGGACGGCTCGAACCGGCGCTGGCTGATCACCGTGACGGTCCTGCCCGACTCGCGCTCGGCCGCGATGATCCGGTCGGCGGCCTCCAGCGTGATGTCGATCGGCTTCTCGATGACCACGTGCTTGCCCGCCCGCAGCGCCGGCACCGCGGCCTCGGCGTGCAGGCCGCTCGGCACGCAGACGACGACCGCGTCCACGTCCTGCCTGGCGTAGAGCTCGGCGAGGTCGCCGTGCGCGTCCACGCCGTGCTCGGCGGCCAGCCGCGAGGCCCGTTCCAGGTCGGTGTCCGCCACGGCGACCAGCTCGGCCGTACCGTCCATGGCGGCGATCAGCCTCGCGTGCAACGCCCCGATGACCCCGCATCCAACGATCCCGAATCGCACGGCTCTCCCTCCATAGATATGACCTAGGACTCTAGTTCTGTGCCGGAAAAGGGTCAATAAGACCAGCGGAATGACCTACAACTGTCCTATGTCATACGATCAGCAGAGACAACGGAGAACGGAGCAGCCATGCGAGTGGGCATCATCGGCACCGACAACACCCATGCCGATCACGCCGTCAGGCACCTGAACGAGGAGCGTGCGCTCGGGGCCGCGCGCGTCGTCGCGGTTCACGGCGGCACACGGGAGCGGGCCGAGCAGCTCGGGGTTCCCGCGCGTGTGGAGCGCCCTGAGGAGCTGATCGGCCTGGTCGACGCGGTGATCGTGATGGACAGGGACGGCTCCCTGCACAGGAGCCACGCCGAGCCTCTGCTCAGGGCGGGCATCCCGGTCTTCGTCGACAAGCCGCTGGCGACGACGGTCGCCGACGCGGAGGCGATCCTGGCGGCGGCCCGCGCCGGGGGCGCGCCCGTCACCTCCTTCAGCGCGCTGCGCTGGAACGCGGCGCTGGAGGAGCTGTCGTCCGAGGTGGGCGAGCCGCGCGCGGTGGTCGCCACCGGGCCCGTCCAGCGCGACAGCCCGTTCGGCGGGGTCGGCTTCTACGGCGTGCACGCGGTCGAGCTGGCCCTGCACCTGCTGCCCACGCCCACCGCCGCGCCCGTCGTGTCGGTGCTGGAGGGCGCGGTCCTCGCCACCGTGCGGGCGGGGGACGCGCACGCCGTGATCAACTTGGTCGAACGCGACGCCTCGACCGCCGTGCCCTTCCACCTCCAGGTGGTCGGGGCGAGGGCCGTCGCCGCCGATCGGCTGCTGCTCGGCAAGGACTACACGCTGCCCTCGCTGCGGCGCTTCGCCGACATGGTGGAGACGGGGGAGTGGCCGCTCGGAGCCGACGACCTGCTGGCGCCGGTCCGCGTGCTGGAATCGGTCACCGAGGCCGTGAGGAACGCCTCGATCTCCGCCTGAGCGTCGGCCGAGCCCTCGGAGCCGGTGCGGTAGAAGAAACCGTGCTCGGCGCCGGGCAGGGTCACGACCCTGGCGGAGGGCAGCAGGGCGGCCAGGGCGTGGACGTGGGCATGCGGGAAGAAGCGCTCCTTGCCGACCACGACGAACAGGAAGGGCGGCGCTCCGGCGTGGGCGAGCGCCCCGGGGTCGGCCGCGTCGCCCCCCTCCTCCGCGAGCCGCTGGACGGCCGGCCCGATCTCCGGGTGCATGTCCTGCCAGGGGAACGGCGTGCCAGGCCCGTTGAGGCTCACGCACGCCAGCGGCGCCTCGCCCGCGCGGTGGCCGGCAAGGGCGAGCAGCGTGGCCAGATACGCGCCCGCCGAGCTGCCGACCAGGGCGACGGGCAGCTCGCCGAGCAGCCCCCGCAGGCGGTGGTAGCCGTCGGCCACGTCGGCCGTCATCTCCGCCAGCCGCCCGCCCACCCGGTATCCGAGCGACGCGCTCACTGTGCCCCTGCCCGCCGCCGCGCGCATCCGTTCGTGCCACTGCTGCCTGGCGCCGCCTGTCCAGCCGCCGCCGTGCACGAAGCAGAGGGCGTACGGCGCGCGCACCCGCGCCGGTTCCAGCAGGTCGAGGCCGCGTCGCTCGGAGGGAACCGGGTCGTACGGCAAGCTCACGATCTTCACGACGCTCCCCGCGTGTGGTGGAATGGTAGCTCCGAAGATAGATCCTAGGTCCTAGGTTGGCGAGATGCGTTCGACAGACATAGCGATCCGCGAGGCGGCGGCCACCTTCCGCGACATCGAGCTCGACCACCCCTTACGCCTCGCGGGCGCGACGGTCGACAGGTTCACCCTGGCGATCGTCAGGGTGACCGCCGAGGACCGCGCCGGCCGCCTGGCGTGCGGACAGGGCGCGAGCGTCCTGTCGGTTCCCTGGTCGTGGCCGGTGTCGCGGCTGTCGTGGACCGCCCGCGACCTGGCGATGCGCGCGCTGACCGAGCGCCTCGCGGCCACCGCGCTCACGACGGGGCCCGGCGATCCCTTCGAGATCTGCGCGGAGCTCGCCGCAGGCATGACGCCGAAAGAGGATGGCGCGCAGGACGGAGGTGACGGCGAGCCGCTGCCCGCACTGGCGGCGGCCCTCGCCCTGGGCGCGGTCGACAACGCCGTCCACGACGGCTGGGCGCGCGCGGCGAGGCGTCCGGCCACCTCGCTCTACGAGGGCTTCGCCCTCGGCCGCCCACGCCACCTGCTCCCCGTCCAGCACGTCGTCGGGGTGGGTGATCCGCTGGAGTCGCCAGGGCGGCGCGCCAGGCCCGAGCCGTCGGTCAGAGGCGGGGAAGGCCGCGACCATGGAGGGGCGGGCGGACCCGTCAGGCCGCTGCGGGCGTGGCTGCGCGCCGAGGGCATCACCCACGTCAAGGTCAAGCTCACGGGGCAGGACCCGGTCACGGACGCCCGCAGGGTCGCCGACGTCCACCGCGTCCTGCGCAGGAGCCCCGGCGGCCACCACACGATCTCGCTCGACCCCAACGAGGGCTACGCCGAGACCTCGGCCGTCGTGGAGTTGCTCGACGTCCTGCGCGCGAGCCCGGCGTGGGAGGCCCTCACCTACCTGGAGCAGCCCGTTCCCAGGGACGCGCCGCCCGACCCCGACGGCATGAGGAGGATCGCCGACAGGCTGCCCGTGCTCGCCGACGAGAGCCTGGCCGCCGAGCGGGACCTGCCCCGCCTCGCCGAGGAGGGCTGGAGCGGCCTGGTGGTCAAGGCCGCCAGGGGGCAGAGTCTGGCGATGAGGAGCCTGGCCCACGCCCGCGACCACGGCCTGCGTGTCACCGTCCAGGACCTCACCGCCGTGGACGTGGCGCTGGCGCACTCGGCCAGGCTGGCCGCGGCCCTGCCGCTCGACTGGCCGGCCTTCGAGTACAACAGCCGCCAGTACGCTCCGCGCGCCAACGACGGCCTGCCCGGCCACCTCGTCCAGGTGCGCCAGGGGCACATCGTGCCGGGCCCTGCGCGGCCGGGAATCCTCTGACCTATGTCTTTTCTTTGGGCCGTTCGGACCGTAGAGTCGTTGACCATGCATGTGGGATGGATCGGTACCGGCCTGATGGGCGAGCCGATGGCCCGGCGCCTCCTCGGGGCGGGGCATCGGGTGACGGCGCACAACCGCACGGCCGGCCGTACGGGCCCGCTGGTGGAGCTGGGCGCCAGCGCGGCGGCGACGGTCGCGGAGGTGAAGGGGGAGGTGGTGATCACGATGCTGCCCTTCCCCGCCGAGGTCATGGCCGAGGTTCTGGAGGGCGCGGCTCCCGGCACGGTCGTCGTCGACTGCTCCACCACCGCCCCCGCCCTGGCCAGGACATGGGCGGCGCAGGGGGAGCGCAGGGGCGTGGCCGTGCTCGACGCCCCGGTGAGCGGCGGCCCCGCGGGTGCGGGGGCGGGCACCCTGTCGATCATGGTGGGCGGCGACCCCGCCGCCTTCGAGCGCGTCAGGCCGCTGCTGGAGCTCATGGGATCGACCGTCGTCCACCACGGGCCGCCTGGCTCGGGACAGCTGGCCAAGCTGGTCAACCAGACGCTCGTGGCGGGGGCGACGCTGGCCGCCTGCGAGGCGTACGCGCTGGCGGTGCACGGCGGGCTCGACGTCGGCAGGGTCCGCGAGTCGGTCAGGCCGGGCGTGGCGGGCTCCCCTCTGCTGGACTTCCTGTGGTCACGCCTGGCCGAAGGCGACCTCGAGCCCGGCTTCAAGCTCGACCACTTCGCGAAGGATCTGGGCCTGATCCGCGAGGCGGCGGGCGAACTGCCGATGCCCGGCACCGACCGCGTGGCCGAGCTAGCCGAGCGGGTGCGCGCCGCGCACGGCGGCGAGCGCGGCACCCAGGCCATGGTCAGGGTGGCCGACCGGTGATCGTCGACTCGCACGTGCACGTCGGCAGGTGGAAGTACCCGCCGATCGAGGACTACCTGCCCGCCATGGCGCGGACCGGGGTGAAGGGCGCCGTCCTCGTCCAGTTCATCGGCAACGCGGACAACTCCTACCTCACCGGCCTCGTCGCCGCGCACCCCGGCAGGTTCGCCGCCGTCGCGATGGTCGAGGCAGACACCCACGGCGCCCCTGCGCACGTCGCGCGGCTCGCCGCGACCGGCCTGGTCAGGGGCGTCAGGCTGTGGGCCGAGACCCGCTCACCCGGCCCCGACCCGCTGGCGCTCTGGCGGGCGATCGCCGCCGAGGGTCTGGTCGCCAGCGTGAGGGGGCCGCTGGAGGACATCGCGAGCCCGCGCTTCGCCGCCCTGCTCGCCGAACTGCCGGAGCTGCGCGTACGGCTGGAGCACGTCGGCTTCACCACCTATCCCGACGCCGACCGCGCCGCCTTCGACCGCTTCCTGGCCCTCGCGGCCCGCCCCCTGACCTACACCATGTGGGGCGGTTTCCACGCCAACAGCGGCACGCCGTACCCGTATCCCGACGCCGACCCGTACCTGCGCGAGACGGTCGCCGCGTACGGCGCGCGCAGGATCACCTGGAGCGGCGACTGGAACAGGCCCGACCCCGCACCAGGCGACTACGCCGCCGCCGTCAGGCACGTCCTCGAGCGGCCCTACCTCACCGAGGACGACCAGCGGCAGATCCTCGGCGGCACGGCCCGCGAGCTGTTCGGGCTCGCCCCATGAGCGTGCGCGTGGGCATCGTCGGCCCCGGCGGCATCGCCGGACGGCACGCGGACGCGCTGGCGGAGGCGGGCACGGTGCTGGCGGCCGTCGCGGGGCCCGACCGCGAGCAGGCCACGGCGTTCGCCGAGGCCCACGCCACCCCCGGCCACGGCCCGCCCGCCGTCCACGCGACCGCCGGCGACCTGTTCGCCCACCCGGGGCTCGACGCCGTGGTCATCGCCTCGCCGCACGCCCACCACGCCGCACAGGCGGAGGCCGCCCTGCGCGCCGGGCTCCACACGCTGTGCGAGATCCCCGTGGCGCTCAGCCTGGGCGAGGCAGAGTCGCTGGCCAGGACCGCCGCGCGGACCGGCAGGCGACTGGCCGTCGCGCACACGCTGCGCCACTGCGCGCCCTACCTCGCCGTCCGTGAGCTGGTCGAGGCGGGCGAGCTGCGCGTGACGCACGTCGTGGCCCGCACGCTGATGCTGCGCCAGCGCGATCTCGGGATGGAGGGCCGCCCCAGGGACTGGACCGACGACGTCCTGTGGCACCACGGGGCGCACACCGTCGACGCGGCCCTGTGGTTCCTCGGCGCCGAGTCCGCCCGCGAGCGCGGGGGCGACGCCTCGGGGGCGGTAGTCGTGCGAGGGGCGCGCGGCGAGCCGTGGCAGGGCAGCGGGAAGCCGATGGACGTGGCGGCCGTGCTCCGCGCGCCAGGGGGCGGGCTGGCCACGATCGCCCTCTCCTATCACTCGCGCCTGGCCGTGCATGACCTGACGATCATCGCCGAGGACCGCACCCTGCACCTGTCGGGAGGCGCGCTGCGCGACCACGACGGCGTCCTCGTCGACCGCGGCGACGGCGACCGCATGGAGCGCGAAGGGCTCGCCCGCCAGGACCGCGACTTCGTCACCGCGATCACGCGGGGGCGGCGGCCCGCCTGCACGGTCGACGACGTCCTGCCCGCGATGCGGGTGCTCGACGGCCTCGCCCGGAGCGCGCCATGAACCGGCACCCTGTCAGAACACACGGAGGAACCAGGTGAACGAACTCGCGCGGATGGTCACCGACGAGATCGGCGAGGCCCTCACCAGGGCGAGGATCGCCATCCTGCCCATCGGCTCGACCGAGCAGCACGGCAGGCACCTCACCTACGACACCGACTTCGCCATCGCCGACGCCTTCGCCCGCAGGCTCGCCGCCGACCTCGGTCATGCGGCGGTGCTCTGCCCCGGCCTGCCGTACGGGCTGTCGGAGCATCACCTGCCGTTCGCGGGCACTCTCACCCTCAGGCCCGCGACCCTGCTGGGCGTGTTGCGCGACGTGGCCGAGTCGCTCGCGGCGGCAGGGCTGCGCAGGATCCTCGTGGTCAACGGCCACGGCGGCAACGTCGACGCGGTCAGGCTCGCCGGACGCGAGCTGCGGCGCGACCACGGGGTGATCATGGCTCACGTCATGTGGGCGACGCTGGCGGGCGATCTCATCCAGGACCTGATGCGCAGCGAGCGATACGGCCACGCCTGCGAGGGCGAGACGTCGGTGGCGATGGCGCTGGCGCCTCAGGTCGTCCGCCCGGACCGGATCGGGCCGCCCGACCCCGCGCTCCCCGTCCTGCCGCATGCCGCGCCGCCCGCGCCGAGGGTGGACCTGCCGCTCGCCTACGACGCGCTGTCGGCGGGCGGCGCGCTCGGCGACGCCCGCCTGGCGGGCCCGGAGCTGGGGGAGAAGATCGTCGCGACCGCGTACGGCAGAGCGCTGGAGTTCGCCCGCGCCTTCGCGGCCGAAGCGGAGGCGTGAGGTGAGGGTGCTCGTGGCGGGCGGGTCGGGAGCCGTGGGCAGGCTCGTGGTGCCCATGCTCGCCACCCGCCACACGGTCCGCGTCATGGACCTCAGACCTCCCCGTGACGAGCCCTTCCACGGCAGCGAGTTCTTCCACGGCAGCGTCACCGATCCGGGCGCGGTCGAGCGGGCGGCCGAGGGCCAGGACGCCGTCGTCTACCTGGCCATGGGGCGCAAGACGGGCTGGCGCGAGGGGCCCGAGTGGGTGGCCAGCCACTTCGCGGCCAACGTGACGGGGACCTACGTGACCCTCCAGGGCTGCGCCGCGGCGGGGGTGCGGCGCGCCGTCTACGCCGGCAGCATGTCGGTCTTCACCGACTACACCGCGCGCGACTACACCGCCCGCCCCGAACCCGACGCGACCGACGCCTACGGGCTCACCAAGCGGCTCGGCGAGCAGGTGTGCGAGGCGGCGGCGGTGGAGCACGGGCTCGCGGTCACCGTCCTGCGGCTGGTCGGACCCATGCCCGACGAGGAATGGCACGCCTACGGCGGCGAGCACCGCGACGTGGTCACCGCGGGAAGCGACGTGGCCGCCGCCTTCCTCGCCGCGCTCGAACGCGCGGAGCCAGGCCACGCCGCCTACACGATCACCGGCGACCACGAACGGCGGGTGCTGGACTGGTCGCCCGCTCTCGCCGGCCTCGGCTGGCAGCCGCTGGCCCGGCGAGAGCGGTGACGGGAGACGCGGTCAGCTCCCCGCGACCGTCGAGATCAGCCTGGCGCGCTGCGCCGCCGTGAGGAGCCCCTCAGCGGCCAGCGCTCGCGACTCGCGGGCGACGTAGGAGACCAGGCTCCCGTGGTCGGGCCAGTCCCTGTCGAGCCCGAGCCGCTGGGCCAGCGAACACCCCTGCGGGTCCTCCGCGTTGGGCACGCCCGAGTCGGCCTCCCCGACGACGACCGTCGGCGCGGAGTCCCGCGCGCACGCGGTGACGGGGGCGCGGACCGAGCGGGCGAAGTCGCCGTGACCGTAGGAGGCGACGAGCACCTCGCCAGGTGAGGCGCCCAGCTGCGAGGGCGTGATAACGCCGCGCAGGGTGGTGGCGTCGGGGGCGCTCTCCTTCACCGCCACCTCGACCACCTCGTCGCCGACGCGCACCTCGACCTCGGCGCTGTCGAGGGCCCCCGCGGTGAGGTTGAGCGGCGCGGTGAGCTCGACGGTGACGGGGGAGTCCGGCTGCACCCTGGTGACCGGCGCGCCGTCGGGGGCGAGCAGGCGCACCGCCGTACGGTCGGCGGCCAGCCAGGCGAGGGAGGCGTTCCACGCGGTGTTGAACGAGACCCAGCCCTCGGTGTGGCCGATGTTGCCGACAGCGGGGTTGAAGGGGTAGTGCCCGTTCTTCGGCGAGCCGTCGAGCACCCCTGGCACGCCCTGCAGCATGCCGACGCCGCCCTGGTACTCGCTGAACCAGCCGAGGTCGGCCCCCTCGAAGCCCCATCGCTCCGTGGTCGCACGGTAGGTCGCGTGCCTGCCGGTGGGGTTGCGCCCGAAGATGTTGTCCACGTGGGCCGCCGCCATCTCGCGCAGCCTGGCGGCCAGGCCCGGGTCGCGCACGACCCCTGCCGCGGCGAGCGCCGGAGCGGCGAACCCTGCGACGTTGCCCGTCTCGTTGGGGTCGCTGCCCGTGCCGCCGCCGCTGAACGACGGGATCGTCCACCGGTCGGCGGAGTACTTCCTGAAGTCCCAGAGGTTGCCCGAGCGGTCGACGGCGGTGCGCGCCCATGCCTCGATCTTCGCCAGGAGGCCCGAGGGGGCGTGCCCCGGATACTCGGTCAGGAAGCGCACCAGGGACGGGACGGTGACGTACTCCGACTGCCGCTGCCCCTTCGTCGTGCGCGGGTCGGCCCAGTCGAGGTTGTCCACGATCCAGCGCGCGTTGGCCGTGGCGGCGGCCAGGTAGCGGCCCGCGTCCGCCCGGCCCTCGCGCAGCGCCACCTCGTACATGTCGAGGTTCGGCCTGATGGAGTGGCCCGGAGGGAACTCGCCCTTGCCGGTGCCGAGCTGGGTGTAGGTCTGGAACAGGTCACCGGTGTGCGCGGTGTAGTCGTAGGCGGAGTTGAACCTGCCGCGCTCCTGCTGACCCCAGATCGGGAACAGGTAGTCGCGAACCTCCTCGTAGAGGGCTCGCGGCACCCAGGGCGACAGGTCGGGGTAGGCGGCCAGGAAGGAGGCGAGCTGCTCCTTCCACAGGGTGGTGTCGACCCTGGCGTCGAGCAGCATCTCGGTGCCCCAGGCGATCAGCCGTACGATCTCGGGGGCGTCGGCCGGCAGCGGATGGCGCAGGCCCTTGTACACGGCGGTGTCGAGACGCAGCCCCTCGAAGGCCGAGGGGTTGGCCGCGTACAGGTCGACGAGGGTGGGGATCTCGAAGGAGTAGGTGTCGCCGTCGCGCCACATCACGCTCCAGCCGCACTGCGAGGCGTTGAACCCGGCCCACGACACACCCGCGTCGCCGAAGTAACAGCGGGTGCCGCTCATGAACTCGATGGCCCGCCGGTAGGCGACGCGGAAGGTCCACGCGGGCCCGATGCCGAAGTCGAAGGAGCTCCCGCTGCCTTCCACCGCCACCCTGTACGGCCCCGCGTCCGCCGGGCGGAAGGCGGTGAAGTCGCCGACCCCGCCCCTCACGGTCCCGGAGAAGCGGACCGCGCCGCCCTCGTCGACGACGGTGAAGGCGGTGCCGTCGGCCGCCTTCGGCGCGGTGAACCGCTTCGGCCCCTCGAGGTCGTAGCCGCTCTGGTTGACCATGACGAGCTTGGCGGCCGCGCTCCACGAGCATCCGCCGGGCTGGGCGGGGTGGTCGGAGGGGATCTGCGGCAGCGTGCGCGCCACCAGGGAGTCGATCGAGATCTTGGCCAGGTAGACGCCGATGCCGATCGTTCCCGACCCTTCACGCGCCGCCACGCTCGCCACGCGCTCGCCCGCGATCTCCACCACGACGACGCCGCGAGCCCTGCGTACGGTGAGGTCGAACCAGTCGCCCTGCACGACCAGCGGCCCGGGGCCCGAGCAGACGGTGGTGGTGGCCAGCGGCCTGGCCACCGTGATCCCGCCACCGGGCATCACCTGGGCGGCGAGGTTGGCGGCGCGCACGTCGGCAGGGTCGGCCCAGTCGGTGATGAGGTTGAAGGGCCTGCTGCTCGCCCCGCCTGTCGCCTCGACCCTGACGCGGGCGGTGACCTCGTAGTTCTCGGGCAGGTCGAGCCTGGGATCGAGGGTCAGGTAGCGGCCGGAGGTCTGCCCTCTGGTGTCCACCGTCGCGCGCCCCTCGGCGGTCGTCCACTCCGACAGCGAGCCGGTCACGGCCCGCCATCCCGCCATCCCGCCCGTGAAGTCCGCGCGCAGGAGCTCCTCGCCCCGGGCGGCCGCCGGCGGCGCGGACGGCAGGGCGAGCGCCGCGCCCGCCATCACGCCTGCCACCATGCCCGCGACCACCTTGGCGACCGCCCGCCGCGCGCGTGCCCGTAACCCAGCCATCGCCTCGTCCTCACCTTCGCAACTCAGCACCGTGACCCTCGCATCATGGATGATGCTTGCGCCATTTCGCAATGAGTTGCATGTAGTGAGAGTGAGTTGCGATTCGTCCCGGCATGCTGCTCTACCACCGCCGAGCAGCGCGCGGCCGCGCAGACCGCCTGGGAACTGAGCGGAGTTGCGCGGCCGCGCGGGTCATGCGCCCGTGATCGACCCCCTTCCGCGCCTGAGACCCTGCGCGTGCCGGACCCGCAGGGGAGCGGCGCGCGTGAGGGGCTCGAGCGCGATCACCCGGGCGTCCACAGGCACGTGCCTGAGGTCGTGGGTGATGAGAATGGTGGTCCTGCCCGCCATGAGCACCCGCAGCGGCTCCATGATCTGAGCCGCCGTCTTCTCGTCCAGCCCCGTCATCGGCTCGTCGAGCACCAGCACGGGCGTGTCCCGCAGAATCGCCCTCGCGATCGCCAGACGCTGCCGCTGACCGCCGGACAGCAGCCGCCCCCTCGCCCCGATCCGCGTGTCGTACCTCTTGGGCAGCGCCATCACGAAGTCGTGCACCCCCGCCAGGGTGGCGGCGCGGACCACGTCCTCCTGCGAGGCGTCGGGGCGGCCGTAGGCGATGTTGTCCCTGACCGTTCCCGAGAACAGCAGGTTCTCCTGTTGCAAGAGCGTGACGTGGTCGCGCAGCGAGTGCCTGGTCAGCTCGCGGATGTCGGTGCCGTCCAGCAGGACGGCGCCAGAGTCGGGATCGTAGAATCGCATGAGCAACTTCGTGATCGTCGACTTGCCCGAGCCGCTCGGCCCCGTGCACACCAGCACCTCACCGGGCTCGACGGTGAAGGACAGCCCGCGCAGAACCGGCTGCCTGCGCGATGGATAGGTGAAGCCCACCGAGGCGAACTCCACCCGCCCAGGACCTCGCTCCTTCAGGTCGGCCGCGCCGGGCCGGTCGGTGACCGTGGGCTGGGTGCCCAGGACCTCCATGACGCGGTCGGAGCCCGCGGCCGCCTCCGACACCGTGAGCGCGATCTCACCGAGAGACTGCACCGCCGGATAGAGATAGGCCAGGTAGGCGGCGAAGGCCAGCAGCCCGCCCAGGGTGAGCTTGCCCTGCGCGATCTCCCACGCCCCGAAGCCGATGATGACGATCAGGCAGACCGTCTCCAGCACCTGTACGGCGGGCCCGTACAGACCCGACAGCCGGGCCTGCGTCATGTTGGCCCGCAGCCACGTGCGCCCCTCCCTGTGCAGGTGGCGCGCCTCCGCCTCCTGCCGGTTGTAGGCCTGGACCAGGGCCTGGTTGGACAGGCCCTCCTCGATGACGCTGTTCATCATGCCGTTGCTGAGCCGCTCGCGCGCCGCCGCCGTCCTGAACCTGGAGGCGAACACCTTGGAGACCAGCAGGAAGGCAGGGATCAGCGCCATGGTGACCAGCGCGAGATCCCACCTGATGAAGAAGGCCGCCGCGGAGAAGAAGATGACGGTGGCCACCGTGGTGAAGACCTTGACCAGCCCGGATCCGACCAGTTGCTCGATGGCCTCGATGTCGTCGGTGAGCCTGGCCATGAGGTCGCCCAGGCGCCGGTTGTCGACATAGTCGGGTGTGAGCCGCTGGACGTGGCCGAAGACCCGGTCGCGCAGCCGCAGCAGGAACCGTTCGGAACCAAGGGCCGTCGTCATGGTGCCGGCGAAGGCGACACCGCCCGCCACGGCGGTCAGCCCCAGCCAGCCCAGCGCCGGAGCCCAGAACGCGCTCAGGTCGCCCGTGGTGAGCACCTTGTCGGTGATGTAGCCGAACAGCGCGATCACCGCGACCTCGCACAGCGCCGCCACGATCGCGAGGATCATGCCGCAGACGAACAGCCAGCGCAGACCCTTGGTGTTCGGCCAGAACTCGGCGAACGTCTTACGGATGGACGTGGAGGGGGCGAGCGGTTCCCCGCTCGCCCCCGGTTGGAATGAGAGCCGGCGGGAAGCCCGCCGGCTCTCACGCGGCGTTGCTACCACCACCACCGCCTGCGGCAGCCGCAGCCGAACCTCCTGCGACCCCACCAGCGACGACGGCCACAGCCGCCCCAACCTCCGCCCCACCAGTGGTCGGCGCGGACCGGCAAGAGCTTCATAGGAATCATGATTGTTGCCCCCTTTCCTTTTCGCTCTCTGAAATGGGACGCTAGCACCCAAAATCGGATCTTTGTCCGTGCAGTTCCTTTGTTGGGGCAGTTTTGACGGGAGGGCTCTGGTGTGGGTGTGTTGTTGGTGGGTGGCTGGTTATATGTGCAGTTGTCATGGTCGTCAGAGAGTGCTAACGATCGTGGACCGGGCCGGTCCACGCCCGGTCAGGCGCTGGTGTAGACCTCGCTGCCGGGGGGCGGTGTCGGGGAGTCGGCCCCAGGCCGGACACCTCGCGACCTTCTTGGCCTGCCGGAGGGTCCAGGCCAGTTGCGGTGCGCGCTCACGCGCGCTGCGCCGGCTGATATATCCCCAGGTCGCCCGCTCTTTCGGCCTGATCGAGGCCCGTCAGGGGGCGCGTGTCGAGCCGGCTCGGCGGAGCGCCGGTGGACAGGCCGGTGCGGCTGTCGCTGTCCGGCCGCCCGCGTCCGTGTGACCCGCCGTGGCGGCGGCGCGGCTCCTGTCGCTGCTCACCCGGGCCGGGGAAGGCGCGCTCTCCTCCGCCGAGACGCGCACGTGGCGGACGCCCCGGCCGGCGCCTTTCCGCGGGCGTACGGAACGGCCACCTGAAAAACAGCGGGAATTGCCCGCCAGAGGAACTCCGGTCGCGGCGATTGCCGCTCAGGTCATGCGCTGAGCGCGCCGCCCAAATATCTGCTTCGCGACCTTCACAAAGAGGTGTCGAAACTCGCCGGACATAAGGAATGCATAAATTCCAGGGAAGCCGCGTGCAAACAACACCGCCATGGAGGCTGCCGCCGACCCTGGTGTGGCGCTGGAGCCGGGCCCGCAGGCCCGGCTCCAGCGCCTCCCGGAAGCAGCCGGTCAGCAGCCCCGGGCGGCGAACGCCAGGAACTGGGTGGCCTCCGCGCTGTCGAAGTTGTCGTCGGAGCCGATCACGAGCGTGCACTCGCCCGTGTCCAGGCGCGGCCCCCATGCCAGGCTCTCCAGGTTCTGCACCGGCGGACGCAGCGTGCTGAGGTCGGTGACCAGGCGCTTGGCAACCGGCCGGTACGGCCTGCGGGTCAGCAGGCTGTCCCTGCCGAGCACGTTCGTGGCGCCGCGCAGGTCGATCTCGTACAGCTTGACCCGGTAGCCGACGCCCTCGATCCAGGAGCGTTCGAGGGCCAGGTGGCGGTCGTCGTCGATCGCGAGGATCTCGGAGACGCCGCTGTCGGAGTGGCCGCCCTGCGGGACCGGCTCGGCGGGCAGCCGGTCGAGCGGGTAGACGAACTGCCCAAGGGTACGGCCCGAGCGGCTCCAGACGGTGATGCGCGTGGGCGCGCCGTGCCGGACGGTCGGCGGCTCGCCGTCCTCGTGGCGTGGGCCCTCCGTGATGGCGGCGATGGTCCGTGGCGCGATGGCCAGGCCCTCGAACCCGAAGTTACGGCGGGGGCCGCTGGTGGTCTCGGTCATCCTGAGGTTGCGGGAAGGGGGAGCTCGCCGAGGTGCCTGCCTTCACGGTCGATCCTGCGGACGAACAGTTGCGACACCGGAACCGTGGGGTTGTTCGCGTCGGGCCTGTCGCCCTCGTGGCCCCACAGCAGCTGCCCGCTGCGCCGGTCGAAGCGGATCGTCTCGGGATCGGCCGACTCGGGCTGGCCGTAGCCGGGATAGGGGGTGGAGTCGGGACGCAGCAGCGTGGTGACCCCTGTGACGCTCACTCCGGTGAATTCTCCGGTCGCCCTGTCGATATCGAGGCGGCCGGTGTAGAAACGGGCGGGATCGTATCGCCAGCGGTCGTCGGAGATGAAATACCAGGTATTCGTACGGGGATCCCTGTCGATACCGGAAAGGCCGCCGACGGTGGTTCCCTCGAATGGCATCCTGTGCGGCAGGCGCTGCTCGCCGAGGAAGCGGGTGATCTGCACCTCCCGTGGGTCCTGAGGTGGCGTGGCCCCCGCCGGAGCTGCGGCGACGACTCCGAGACTGGTCGCCGCCGTCAAGGCGACGGCGATTCCCGCAATTCTCCGCGAATGTGCCATATGGCTCTCCTTGTTCCCGTGAAGATCCCTGAGGGGCCGGCGGGAATATGAGATCGCAGATTCAGGAGAATGTCAGCCGGATGGGGGCTCCATTCTGCGTTCGCCGTTCGATTGGCAGTGAAATATCGGGATAATCGCGTTTGTGAAAGTGTTCCTCGGTGACCCACACTGTGCGGTGTGAACGACGTGCGGGATCGGCTTCGTTCTGGAGGGGCGCGATCCGAGGGAGGCGGGGGCGTTGTGGGCCGCCTACCGCCGCCGGCCACCGCAACCACTACCGCTCGCCGGACGCCTGGCCCTCGTAGAGCTTCCGCGTCCGAGGTCGCACCTCAGGCGTGGGGCGGGGTGGTCGGCGACCCGCCGGGCGCTCAGCCTCACGCCCCCGACGCGCCGGGTGATCGGCGACCCGCCGGGCGGTCAGAGGTACGGCCGCCCGGCGGGGGAGCGATCAGCCTTGGCGCCTCAGCGGGCCGAAGAACGTCCTGAGCTCGCGGGCGACCTGTTCGGGCTCCTCATGCGACATGAAGTGGCCGCCGCGCCCCGGCGTGCTCCAGTGGCGCAGGTCGGTGCAGACGCGTTCGGGCAGGCTCCTGGGCAGGTTCGCGTAGGCGGGCTCGTTGCTCAGGGTGATCGCCGAGGGCACGGTGATGGGCGGGACGGGCTTGTTGTGCGGGTAGTCGTAGTACTGGCGGAAGGACGAGCCGATCGTGCCGGTGGCCCAGTAGAGCGTGGCGACGGTCAGGATCGTGTCCTTGTCCCAGCGGGTCTCCAGGTCGCCGTCGCAGTCGCTCCAGTCGCGGTACTTGTCGATGATCCAGGCGACCAGCCCGGCTGGTGAGTCCATCAGGGCGGCGGCGATCGTGTCGGGCCTGGTCCACATGATCTCGCTGTAGCCCTGGTCCCTGAGGTCGTAGGCGGCGAGTCCTTCGAGGTAGGCCTGCTCCTCGGGGGTGGCGGGCGACTGGCTGAAGTCGGTCGTCAGCACGGCAGAGGTGACGTGCACCCCGGCCACCTCGCCCGGATACAGGGCGCCGAGCCACTGCGTCACGCCGCCGCCGATGTCCCCGCCGAACGCGCCGAAGCGCTCGTAGCCGAGGGTCTCGGTCATGAGCGAGTGCCAGATCTCCGCGACGCCCCTGCGGGTGAACGGCTCCCGAGGCAGCTCCGAGAACAGGAAACCGGGCAGCGAGGGGATGACCACGTCGAAGGCGTCCGCTGGATCGTCGGGGTCGGCCAGCAGCGGCGCGACGCGCAGCATCTCGACGAAGCTGCTGGGCCAGCCGTGGGTCAGCACCAGCGGCAGGGGCGCGGGCCCGCCTTCGGTACGGCTGCCGCGCAGGTGGACGAAGTGCACCTGCCGCCCCGCCACCTCGGCCACATAGTGGGGGAAGACGTTGAGCGACGCCTCAGCCTCGCGCCAGTCGAAGCCGTCGGCCCAGTAGGCGACCAGCTCACGCAGGTAGCCGGGGTCGACCCCCGCCGCCCAGAAGGCGGAGTCGGACGCGGTGGTGAAGAGGGTGCGCTCCAGACGGGCACGCAGGTCGGCGAGCACATCGTCGGACACGGAGATGCGAAAAGCGTTGACTGCCATGATTCCTTCGTTCAGGAGTGTTCGACGCTCCTGAACCGCTGGTCAGACAGACACAGCGGCAAGGAGCGCCCGTGTGGACCGGAACATGGTCATGGGGCTCACCTCCTCGCGTAGATCAACAGTAAGGAAGTGTACACGGCGGCGATCTCCGGTGACCCGGCAGGGAGCACCCCCTCGACCGGCCCGTGGTGAAGGCGCGCGCGGACAGGGGGACAGGCGCCCTCTTTGGCGAAGTTTTGGGGTCGGGCGGTCAGGGAGCGACCTACCCTGAGAATGATCGGCACAGCCCTCTGGGGAGGAAGCCATGGCGAAGTTCATGGACGTCCATCACGGCATGATGGGCATCACCGACGAGCAGCTCAGGCAGGCGCACGACGCCGACCTCGCGATACAGAGCGAGGAGGGGGTGGCCTTCGAGCACGCGTGGGCCGACCCTGAGCAGGGCGTGGTCTACTGCCTGTCGGAGGCGCCCGACGCGGAGGCCGTCCAGCGCATCCACCAGCGGGCCGGACACCCGGCCGACGAGATCCACAAGGTGCCGCTGACCGTCTGACCGGTCGGCGAGGGCGTCAGAGCACCGCGTCGAGCAGGAGAGCGCCCGCTCCCAGCAGCGCGGAGTCCTGGCCCGCGCGGGCCGGGGCGATCTCCAGGTCGCGGGTGGCCAGCGGCAGACAGCGCTCGTACACCGCCGCCCTGATCGCCGCGATCAGCGGCTCGGCCGCCGACAGGCTCCCCCCGACCGCGATGACGTCGGGGTTGAAGAAGTTGACGAGGACGGTGAGGACCTCGCCGATCAGCCGCCCGGCGTTGCGCACCTGGCTGGTCGCCTCCGGCACCGCGTCGTTGACCAGGCCGACGATGTCGGCGGGCCTGTCCACCGCGACGCCCGCCTCGGCCAGCGCCGCCATGAGGGCGGCGCCGCTGGCGTACGCCTCCAGGCAGTCGGGATGGCCGCACGCGCACATGACCGAGGAGTCGGTGCGGACCCTGACGTGGCTGATGTCGCCGGCCGCGCCCCTTCCCCTGTGCAGCCGGCCGTTGACGATCACGCCGCACCCTATGCCGGTGCCCGCCTTGAGCACCATGAGGTTGTCCGAGCCCGGCCACGAGCGGGCCTCGCCGACGGCCATGAGGTTGGCGTCGTTCTCCACGAGCACCGGCAGGTCGTAGCGGGCGCCCAGTTGGTCGGCGACCGGGTAGTTGTTCCACCCCGGCATGCGGGAGGGCCCGACCACGCGACCCGAGGCGGGATCGACGGGCCCGGGGATGCCGGTCCCCACGCCGCGCAGCGGCACCCCTGGGGGAGCGTGCGTGCGCAGGAGGTCGTCGAAGGCGTCGGCCATCCAGTCGAGCACCGTCTCAGGGCCTGCCGTTATGTCACAGGCCCTCTCCTCCACGGCGAGCGGCGTCCCGCTGAGGTCGAGCAGGCCGAGCCGTACGTGGTGGGCGCCGAGGTCGGCGACGGCCAGCAGGCCGGCGCTCGGCGCGAGCCGCAGCCTGCGCGGTCTTCGCCCTCCTCGTGAGGTGCCGGACCCCTCCTCCACCAGCAGCCTGGCCTCGAGCAGCTCCTCCACGCGCAGCGACACGCTCGAGGCGGCCAGGCCGGAAAGCCGCGCCAGCTCGGCGCGGGACTCGGCCTGGCCGGTGGCGACAAGCCGCAGCAGTCCCCCCTGCGCCCCGGTCACGGGAAGCCGCTCTTTGCCAGACATGAGCAGATGAATACCACGCTTTACCTTCGTACGACAATGTGTTGACTTATCTCGAAATCATCCAATACGGTCCCCTTTGACTTCGATATCGAAGGAAGTAACGAGCGTTACGGGTGGAGGTCGGATGATTCGGGTACGCGGGCTGAACAAGTGGTTCGGCGAGCACCACGTGCTGCGCGACATCGACCTGCACGTGGCGCGCGGCGAGGTCGTCGTCGTGATCGGCCCCTCGGGTTCGGGCAAGTCGACGCTGTGCCGCTGCCTCAACAGACTGGAGGCGGCACAGCAGGGCGAGGTCGTCATCGACGGCGTGCCCGCCCCTCTGGAAGGCCGGGAGCTGGCCAGGCTGCGCGCCGACGTCGGCATGGTCTTCCAGTCCTTCAACCTCTTCCAGCACAAGACGGTGCTGGAGAACATCACGCTCGCCCCGATGAAGGTGCGCGGCGTCAGCCGTCCCGAGGCCGAGCAGACCGCTCGCGAGCTGCTCGCCAGGGTCGGCATCGGCGAGCAGGCGGGCAAGCTGCCCGGACAGCTGTCGGGCGGCCAGCAGCAGCGCGCCGCCATCGCCCGCGCGCTGGCCATGCGGCCCAAGGTGATGCTCTTCGACGAGCCCACCTCCGCCCTCGACCCCGAGATGGTGGGCGAGGTGCTCGACGTCATGACCGGCCTCGCGGCCGACGGCATGACCATGGTCGTCGTCACCCACGAGATGGGCTTCGCCCGCAGGGCCGCCGACCGCGTGGTGTTCATGGCCGACGGCCAGATCGTCGAGCAGGGCGCGCCCGCCGCCTTCTTCGACCGACCCCAGACGGACCGGGCCAGGGACTTCCTGGCCAAGGTGCTCACTCACTGAAAGCAAGGGATGGTGCCCATGAAGAAGATGGTCGCTGTCGTCGCCGTGTCGCTCCTCGGCCTCGCCGCCTGTTCCAGCACGAACACCTCAGGCAGCCCCGCCGTACCAGGAGAGGCGAAGCCCGCCGCCGCCGAGTGGCTCGCCAAGGCGCCCGTCGCCGACGCTGCCGCGATCCTGCCGGGCTCGACGATGGAAAAGATCAAGAAGCGCGGCGAGCTCATCGTCGGCGGCTCGCTCGACGCACCGCTGCTGTCCCAGCAGAACCCGGTCAGCGGCGAGATCGAGGGTTTCGACGCCGACATGGGCAAGGCGCTGGCGAAGTACATCATCGGCGAGCCGAAGGTGAAGATCGTCAACTCCGCCTCGGAGACGCGTGAGGCGCTGCTCGGCAACGGCACCGTGGACGTCGTCTTCCAGACGTACACGATCACCCCCGAGCGGGCCGAGCAGGTCGCCTTCGCCGGTCCGTACTACACCTCCGGCCTCACGATCGCCGTCAAGAAGGGCACCACGGGCATCGCCAAGCCCGAGGACCTCAACGGTAAGAAGGTCATCGCGGGCGCCAACACCCCGGCCATCGCCGCGATCAAGAAGCTGGCCCCGAAGGCCGAGATCGTCACCTTCGGCAGCGACCCCGAGTGCATGCAGGCGCTCAAGCAGGACAGGGGCGTCGCCTACGTCCAGGACGAGACGCTGCTGATCGCCAACGCCAAGAAGGACCCGTCCATCGAGGTGATCGGCAACCCCTTCACCCAGGACCCCTACGGCATCGGCCTCAAGCACGGCGACGAGCAGTTCAAGACGTTCGTCAACGACTGGCTGAAGAAGACGCAGAGCGCCGGCGTCTGGCAGCAGGTGTGGAAGAACTCCATCGGCACGGTCGTCCAGGGTGAGGCCCCCGCCCCGCCGCAGATCGGCTCGGTGCCGGGTTCCTGATGTCCGTCCTGCTGGACCACCTGCCTGTGATCTGGCAGGGACTGGTCGTGACGCTCCAGCTCACCGTCGCGTCGTTCCTCGGCGCGGCGGTGCTCGGGGTGCTGATCACCGCGATGCGGGTGAGCCCGGTCGGCGTGCTGCGCGCCATGGGCACCGCCTACGTGGAGACCTTCCAGAACATCCCGTTGCTGGTGCTGCTCACGCTGGCCTTCTTCGCCCTGCCCGAGATCGGGATCAAGGCGGACGCGCTGGTGACCGCGATCGTGGTGATCTCGGTCTACACGGCCGCCTACATCGCCGAGGCGCTGCGCTCCGGCGTCAACGCGGTCGGCAAGGGACAGGGCGAGGCGGCAAGGGCGCTCGGGCTGACGTTCAGGCAGTCGCTGTGGCACGTCATCCTGCCCCAGGCGCTGCGCACCGTCGTGCAGCCGCTCGGCAACATCGTCATCGCGCTTCTCATGAACACCACGCTCGCGGGCGCGATCAGCGTGGTCGACCTGACGGATGAGGCCAAGAGGGTGAACCTGGTCGAGGCCCAGCCCATCGCGATCTTCGTCGGCGTCGGCGTGATGTACGCGCTCCTCGCCTCCGTCATCGGCTACGTGACAGGACGCCTCGAACGGCGGCTGGTGATGGTGCGATGAGCGTGCTGTTCGACGAGCCCGGCCCGCGCGCCAGGCGCAGGATCCGCATCGCCACCGTCCTCGGCGTGCTGGCCGCCGTGGCGCTCGTCGCGCTCGCGATCCGCCAGTTCGCCGCCAACGGGCAGCTGGCTCCCGAGCGCTGGCAGCCGTACGCCACCTGGCCCATGTGGCGCTACCTGCTCGACGGGCTGTGGTCCACCGCGCTGGCCGCCGTCGTGTCGGCGGCGCTGTCCATGGCCCTCGGTCTGGTGCTCGCTCTCGGCAGGCTGTCGGAGCGACGCTGGCTGCGCGCCCCCTCCGCCGCCTATGTCGAGGTCGTACGGGTCATCCCCGCACTGCTGCTGGTCTACGTGGTGCTGTTCGCGCTGCCCAAGTACGGGCTCGACCTTCCGCTGTTCTGGAAGCTCGTGGTGCCGCTGACGGTGTCGAACGCGGCGGCCTTCGCCGAGATCTTCCGCGCCGGCATCCTGTCGATCGAACGCGGCCAGACCGAGGCCGGTCTGGCGGTCGGTCTCAGCCGTGGCCAGACCATGCGGATCATCGTGCTGCCGCAGGCCGCCCGCAGGGTGCTGCCCTCGATCGTCAGCCAGTCCGTCGGCCTGCTCAAGGACACCTCGCTCGGCTTCGTGGTCAGCTACGGCGAGCTCCTGTACTCGGGCAAGGTCCTGGCCTCCTACAACGGCCTGGTCATCCAGACCTACGTGGTGGTGGCACTGATCTACCTCGTGGTCAACGCCTCACTGTCCAAGCTCGCCAGGGTCCTGGAGCAAAGGAGCAGAGCCCATGCCTGAATTCGCCGCCCTCGCCGAGGTCGTCCGCTCGGGATTCGCCGAGAGCGTCCACTACGGCAGCGCCGTCGGCCTCACCCCCGACGGCCGCGCCGAGGTCGCGCTCGGCCCCGTGGACGCCCCCGTCCTTCCGCGCTCCTCCGCCAAGCCCTTCCAGGCGCTGGCCTGCCTGGTCACCGGCGCGGCGCTGCCGGGCGCCCGCCTGGCCATCGCCGCGGGCAGCCACACGGGCGAGGACTTCCACGTCCGGCTGGTCGCCGAACTGCTCGAGGAGTACGGCCTCGGCCTCGACGCCCTGCGCTGCCCCGAGGACTGGCCGGAGGACGAGAGCACCCGCCGGCGGCTGATCCGCGAAGGGCTCACCAAGACCCGCGAGCGCATGAACTGCTCGGGCAAGCACGCCGCGATGCTCGCCGCCTCGGTCGCCAACGGCTGGGACGTCGCCTCCTATCTGGACCAGGACCACCCGCTGCAGCGCCAGGTCAGGGCCGCCGTGGAGGAGCTGTCGGGGGAGAAGGCCGCCGCCGTGGCGGTCGACGGATGCGGCGCGCCGCTGTTCGGGCTCTCCCTCACGGGGCTGGCCAGGGCCGTGCAGGCGCTCGTCCTCGCCACGCCTGGCAGCGCGCCGAGGCAGGTCGCCGACGCCATGCGGGAGCATCCCGAGTACGTCGGCGGCACCGGGCACCAGAACACCGAGCTCATGAGGGCGCTCCCCGGCGCGGTCGTGAAGGGCGGTGCGGAGGGCGTGCTGGTCGCGGCGCTGGAGTCGGGCCACACGGCGGCCGTCAAGGTCATCGACGGCAGCCCCAGGGCGACGACGGCCATCGCGCTGTCGGTGCTGCGCCGCATGGGCTGCGACGTGTCGGGCGCCGACGCCTTCTCCGTGGTCCAGGTGCTCGGCGGCGGCGTGCCCGTGGGGGAGATCCACGCCCTTTAGCGGGTGATGAAGCGGGATGAGCTAGCCGACGTAGCGGCCCACGCAGTCGGCGAACCTGGCGCCTTCGACCGCGCAGTCATAGGTGAAGTGCTCGGATCCGCCGTGGCCGGTGGCGAAGTCGTACTCGGCGATCACCCGGCCGCCCGCTCCGGCGCTCACCCCGCGCAGGGTGTAGGCGCCGCCCGCCTCGATGACCTCGGGGACGAGGAACCGGTCCATGATCTGCGCCCGGCCGTCGTAGATCCTGCCCACGCTGTCGAACCTGGCGTCCTGCGTGAAGGTCTCGGCCACCTGTCCCGCGTCACCCGCGTTGATCGCCGCGACGAACCGATCGACCAGCGCGCGGTGATCGGCGGGCACGGAGCCGGCCCCAGTTGTCGCGGACCCGGGCGTCGCGGGCGTGGAAGCGCCGGGCGCGGAGGTGGCGGGCGCTGAGGTGGGAGCCGTCGAGGCGACGGGCGGCGCGGTGACGGGCGGCGCGGTGGAGCAGGCGCTGAGGACCAGAGCGCAGAGGGCGAGGCGAAGGCGCTGCATGCGTTCATGCTCGATCGCTCTCGGCGGCGCTGTCCAAGACCCCTTGTCATAACCCCCGGTTATGACCGGGTCCCGCGGCGGGGAAGCGCCTTGCGGAGCAGATGGGCCAGGCCCCAGCAGGCGGGCAGCGCGACGACCGAGACGACGGCGAACTTGGCGACCGGGTCGACGCGCAGGTCGGCCAGCGCCACGGAGACGGCGACGAGCACGGGCGCGTGGATGACGTAGACGGCGAAGGCGTTCGAGGTCAGGAAGGCCGTGCGCGGCGTCCCGGCGAATCTGTGGCGGAACAGCGACAGCAGGCCGACCGTCATCCCGGTGCAGAACACGCCGTCGAACAGGCCGTGCGCGAGGTGCTGGAGCAGGGGCGGCTCGCCCGTCGCCCCCATGGTCACCACGATCACCGGCAGCAGGAGCAGCGCGCCCGCGAACGCCGCCCCGAACCCCCACCCGGCGGCGGAGGCGGGAAGGGCGGTCAGCCAGCCCCGCCTGTGGACGGCCAGGCCCGCCACGAACATGCACACGTACTGCGGCAGGTAGGCGGGGGCCGCCACCTCGAGGACGGGGACGCGCTCGATCGGCTCCCAGATCCGCCACAGCACCCCTGTCGCCGCCAGCACCGCGCCGAACCCGACGATCGTCCTCGCCCTCGGCGCCGAACTGACCGGCGGCGGAGCCTGGCCGCGCAGGGCGCGGAAGCCGGCGTAGGCGAGGGTGAAGGCGAGGAGCGTGGCGAGGAACCAGAAGGGCCCCATCTCCAGCTCGTCGAGGTAGAACGCGCCGAAGGGCACCGGCTCGCGCTCGTTGAGCCACAGATACTTGGGGATCTTGGCCAGCGGCACGATGAGGACGTAGCCGGCGAGCGTGGGCAGGCCGAGCCGCCGCAGCCGGTCGAGGAGGAAGCGCGCCCCGCCCTTGCGTTCGAGCGAGGCAGGCACGAAGCAGGCGGACAGCAGGAAGAACAGACCCATGAAGTAGGTCTGGTTCAGCAGCAGGAGCAGGTCCAGCGGCCACGCGGACCCGGCGGGGAGGCCGGGGCCGCGCATCGTGGGCTCGTGGTAGTACCAGAGCGGGAAGCTCCCATAGGTCAGCGCGACATGGTGCAGCACCACCTGCGCGATGAGCACGACGCGCAGCCGGTCCACGAACACGGTCGCGCGTGGCGCGGTCTCGAGCGGGGTCGACATCGGGCTTCTCCTTCGACGGGTGACGACGACGCTACGAACGGCGTGCCTGCCGCAGAACCCGTCCAGCACCCGGCCCTCATGGGTGCCAGCCCCCATGCCGACGAGCGTGCCGCCGTGTTTTCATGGGTCGGACGCGGTGACGACGGCGGGGACGATGACCATGGCAGGCAGGTACGCGCTCGCCCCCTTGCGCTGCGCCGTCCTCGTGCTGGTGGCACTGGCCTGTCCCGTCGTGCTCGTCGTGACGTTCGTCTGCGCGCACGCGGGCGTGCCGTCCCCGGCCTTGGTCGTGGCGCGGGCGCGGGCGCTGCCCGGCCTCGCCAGGCGGCTCGCGGGCCGCTGGTCGGGCGAGCCGATCGACCGGCCCTACCATCCGCCGCCCGAGCCGCCGCGCCGTGACCTGGACGGCTGGTACCGGCACGGCGACGACCTGTTCCGCTCGCCGTGGATCCCCGGCTACCTGCGCGGTCTCGAGTGGGTCGCGCGCGATCCGGCCACCGCCCGCGACCTGTGGTGGATGCTGCTCGATCCGCTCGTCGGCGGTGTGCTCGCGGCGCTGCCGCCGCTGCTGATCGGGTACGGCGCGATCTCCGCCGACCGGCCGATCGGCTGGGCCGCCGCCGCGCTAGGAGTGGCCGCCGGCCCCGCCGCGCTGCGCCTGCACGGCAGGTGGACGCGGGTCCTGCTGGCACCGGTACGGCGCCGCGGCCCGTCACCGCTGTGGTCGTGGACGGCGCCGAGGATGACGGCGGTGCTCAGGCTGGCGGCGGTGACGGCGCTCTCGGTGGCGGGGGCCGCGCTGGCCGTCGCGCACGTGGCAGGGCCGGGCGCCGTGCCGGCCGCGAGGCGGTTCGTCTCCTGGAGGCGCGCGCTGGCAGGCCGGTGGAACGGGGCGGTGATCGCCGAGCCGTACGCGCCTGAGCCTGCCGCGCCCGAACCTGACCCCGACGGCGGCTACCGGGTCGGGTGGCTGGCCTTCGGGTCGGTGTACCGCTCGCCCGAGCGGGCGGCCAGGGCGCGCCGCCTGCAGTGGATCGCCGAGGATCCGGCCTCCTGGCGGGATCTGCTGTGGCTGGCGCTGGAACCGCTCTGCGCCGTCGTCCTCGCGGCGCCGCCTGTGTCGCTGGTGGCGGGAGGGCTGGTCTGGCTGTGCTGGCTGTGGACGTGGACGGCGGGGCTGGCCCTGGGCATCCCCGGCTTCACCTGGTCTCCCATGGAGCTCGTCGGCGCCGTGATCCCGGCGCTGGAGCAGGTTCCAGGCCCGCTGCTCGGTCTGCCCGCGGCAGCGCTCGGCCTGGCGACCGCTCCCGCCCTGCTGCGGCTGCACGGGCGGGTCTGCGGCCTGCTGCTGGCTCCCACCAGGACCTCGGCGCTCACCCGGAGGGTGGAGCACCTCGCCGTGACCAGGGAACAGGCGGCCGGATCCCAGGCCGCCGAGCTGCGCCGCATCGAGCGCGACCTGCACGACGGCGCGCAGGCCAGGTGGGTGGCCATGGGGATGAACCTGGGCGTGGCCGAGCATCTCGTCGACCGCGATCCCGCCGCGGCCAAGGCGGTCCTCGCGCAGGCCAAGCAGAGCGCCGCGAGCGCGCTGTCGGAGCTCAGGGAGCTCATCCGCGGCATCCACCCGCCGATCCTGGCCGATCGCGGGCTGCCTGACGCGCTGCGAACGCTCGCCATGGACGCACCGCTCGACGCCGACGTCCGGATCGACCTGCTGGGACGGCCGGACCCGCACCTCGAGGCGGCCGTCTACTTCGCCGTCTCCGAGCTCCTCACCAACGTGGGCAAGCACGCGTCCGCGACCAAGGTCGCCATCGAGCTGACGCATGCCGACGGTGTCCTTCGGTGCACCGTCACCGACGACGGCAGGGGCGGCGCCGTCCCGGGCGGCGGCAGCGGCCTGGAGGGGATCCGCAGGCGGCTGTCCGGCTTCGACGGCACCCTGACCCTGTCGAGCCCGCCGGGCGGCCCGACCGTCGTGACCATGGAGCTGCCATGCGTGTTGTCCTAGCCGAGGACCTCTACCTCCTGCGGGAGGGGCTGACCCACCTGCTGAACGCGCACGGCGTCTAGGTGGCGGCGGGCGTCGACACCGGCCAGGCGCTGCTCGACGCGATCGAGAGCACGCGGCCCGACGCCGCGATCGTCGACGTGCGGCTGCCTCCCGGCTTCACCGACGAAGGACTGCGCGCCGCCATCCAGGCCCGTCGCCGCACGCCGGGCTTCCCCGTCCTGGTGCTGTCGCAGTACGTCGAGCAGATCTACGCCCGCGAGCTGATCGCCGAGGGCTCGGGCGGGGTGGGATACCTGCTCAAGGACCGTGTCTTCGACACCCACGAGTTCGTCGGCGCGCTCAGGCGCGTCCGCGACGGCGGCACCGCCATGGACCCCGAGGTGATCGCCAAGCTGGTGACCGGCAGCGCCCACCTGCCTCCCATGGCCACGCTGACCGCGAGGGAACGCGACGTGCTCGGACTCATGGCGGAGGGACGCTCGAACGCCGCCATCGCGGCAGGGCTGTTCATCAGCGAGGGCACCGTCGGCAAGCACATCGCCGCCGTCTTCGCCAAGCTCGGTCTGGCGGCCTCCGACGACCACAACCGCCGCGTGCTGGCCGTCCTGGCCTATCTCGACGGGTCGAGGTGAGCGCGCGCGCCCGCGCCGGTGGGGACGAGGGTGGTCAACGCCGTGGCGGCGAGCGCGGTGACCAGGGCGGAGCGGGCGATGAGGGTCTCGCCGGTGGCGTAGCCGGGCAGCAACGTTCCTCGAACCCGACCCCGGCATCGAGTGGGACGACGACAGGGTGGCGAAGGTCCGCCGTGCGCTGGAGGCCGAGGAGTGGGAGATCGGCTGACATGCCGGGTGGCTGCCTGGGCAGGAAGGACCTCTCTGACGAGGAGGTTCGATGCGGGATGCGGGCGCGAAGTGCGAAAGGACGGCCAGGCGCGTCCTCGGCCTGACCGATCTGCGTCCTGGCCAGCTGGCGGCCATGACGGCGCTGGCCGAGGGCAGGGACACGCTGGTGGTGATGCCGACGGGGGCGGGCAAGTCGGCGATCTATCAGGTGCCCGCGCTGCTGCTGCCGGGACCCACCCTGGTGGTCTCACCGCTGATCGCCCTGCAGCGCGACCAGGTGGAGAGCCTGCGCCGCCGTGACGAGGAGGCGGTGAGCCTGGACGCGAGCACGCCCGCAAGCAGGCGGTCGGAGGCCTTCGAGGCGCTGCGCGCGGGGGAGACGGAGTTCCTGTTCTGCGCGCCGGAGCAGCTGGCCCGCCCCGACGTGGTGCGCGAACTGGCGGCGGCCTCCCCCTCGCTCATGGTGGTGGACGAGGCTCACTGCGTCTCCTCGTGGGGGCATGACTTCCGCCCCGACTACCTGCGGCTGGGGGCGGTGGCCGAGGCGCTGGGCCGTCCGGTGATCGCCGCTCTGACGGCCACCGCGGCGCCGCCCGTGCGCGCGGAGATCGTCGACAGGCTCGGCATGCGCGAGCCTCTGGAGATCGTGCAGGGCTTCGACCGCCCCAACATCTCGCTCACCGTGCGCAGGATGCTCGACGACCCCGCCGCCGAGCTCGTCGCGGCGGTCGCGCAGGAGCCGCTTCCCGGCATCGTCTACACGGCCTCGCGCAGGCAGACGGGCCGGCTGGCGGGGATGCTGACCGAGGCGGGTCTCAGGGCCGAGGCCTACCACGCGGGGTTGCGGCGGGCCGAGCGTGACCAGGTGCACGGCAGGTTCATGAACGGCGAGCTGGACGTCGTGGTCTCGACCAACGCCTTCGGCATGGGCATCGACAAGCCGGACGTGCGCTTCGTCCATCACGCGGAGGTTCCCGGCTCGCCCGACTCCTACTACCAGGAGATCGGCAGGGCGGGCAGGGACGGCGAGGCGGCCAGGGCGGTGCTGTTCTACCGGCCTGAGGATCTGGGTCTGCACCGCTTCTTCACCGGCGCCCTGCCCGATCCCGAGACGCTCGAGCGGCTGGCGCAGGCCGTCGCGGCGGCGGGCCCCGGCGCCGACCGCAAGCAGCTGCGGGAGCGGACCGAGCTGTCGCCACGGCGGCTGACCTCACTGCTCGACCTGCTGGAAAGGGCCGGCGCCGTACGGCTGGGCACGCGCAGGGTGTCTCCCGTTCCTGGAGCGCCTGACCCGCACGCCGCCGCGGAGCTGGCCATGCGGCTGGCCGAGCGCCGTCGCGACGTCGAAAGGACCCGGCTGGAGATGATGCGCCGCTACGCCGAGACCGAGGAGTGCCGCCGCCGCTTCCTGCTCGGGTACTTCGGCGAGGAGCTCGCCGAACCCTGCGGCAACTGCGACACCTGCCGGGCGGGAACCGCCGACCAGCCGGCGAACGGGGAGGGCCCCTTCCGCGTGCACGCCCACGTGGAGCACGAGACCTGGGGCCACGGCCAGGTCATCCAGCGCGGCGAGGACAGGCTGACGGTGCTCTTCCAGGAGGCCGGCTACCGGGAGCTGTCGCTCGAGGCGGTGCTCGAACAGCGCCTCCTCACCGAGACGGTCGCGGAAGGGCGTTCGTAGAAGCGTTCCCCCGAGGACAGGAGCACCTGATGCGAGCACCCGACTCCCCGAGAGTCGCCAGGCCGGTGATGTACCACCGCTGGTCGGACATCACCTTCGTCCACTGGCGCTTTCCCGCCGACGTCGTGCAGGCCCTGGTGCCCGGCTGCCTGACGGTCGAGACCTTCGACGGCACCGCCTGGGTCGGGCTGACACCCTTCCTCATGGAGGACGTGAGGGTGCCGGGCGCGCCCGCCCTGCCATGGCTGTCGCGCTTCCCCGAGACGAACCTGCGCACCTACGTCCGCGACGCCCGCGGACGCAGCGGGATCTGGTTCCTGTCGATGGAGGCTGGACGGCTCCCCGCCGCCCTCGGCGGACGCGCCGGCTACTGGCTGCCCTACTTCTGGTCGGACATGTCCGTGCGGACGGACGGCTCACTGCGGCGGTACAGATCGCGAAGGTACTGGCCAGGACCCAGCGGCGCGCGCTGCGACGTGGACGTCGAAACCGGCCCTGACCTGGCGGAGGACGAGCTCGACGGGCTCGCGCACTTCCTGACGGCACGCTTCCGGCTGTTCACGGTCGTGGCGGGCCGGCTGGCCTCCGCCGAGGTCGAACACCCCCCATGGCCGCTGCGGCACGCCCGTCTGGCCCGCCTTGACCAGGACCTTCTACGGGTGGCGGGGCTTCCCGCCCCCGATCAGACCCCTCTTCTGCACGCCTCGCCGGGGGTGCCCGTACGGGTCGGCCTGTGGAGCTGGTGACGCGGTCGCGCGGCGGGCAGGGTCGCTTGCGTGGCGACCCTGGCGCGCAGGTACTCGACCGCCAGGCGCTCCACGATCTCCTCGGTCGGCGTGCAGCCCACATGCCTGGCGCAGTCGGCGGCGATCGCCACCGAGGTCGACACCAGCCGGCTCTCGACGGCAGGGTAGACGTCCCGCAACTTCTCCACCAGGGCTCTGTAGTCGTCGGCCCTGCTCAGCGTGGTGGCCATAGTCACCGACTTTCGCTTCGAGCTGATGTCGCCCGGCACCAGGGACCGCGACAGAGCACCTCGGACTCCTCGCCAGCCCTGATCCCGCTCTTAGCACCATAAAACGCGTTTTTCCGGCATTGAACGTATTTACCGTGATTTCAGATGGACCAGAGCAGGGCTTGACGGCGACGGCCCGGTGAACGCCGACGTCAGCCGGGCGGCCAGATCGCGGGCGAAGACCTCGGGACTCTGGCGCGGATCATGAACAGCCAGGCGAAGACGCGCACGCCTACGAGCTGACCTGGTCGCCGACCCCGATGGGGGCCTGTCACGGGCTCGACGTGCCGCTGACCTTCGCCACCCTCGACTGCCCCCTCGGGCGCATGCTGACGGGCGGCGCGCCGAAGGGTGAGGGGCTGTCCAGGCAGTTCCGCACGGCGTGGACAGGCTTCGCCGCCACCGGCGACCCGGGCTGGCCCGCCTACGACTCGCTGACGGTCACCACCCACCTGTTCGACGTGGAGCCCTCGGACGTCTCCGACCCCGAGGCGGCCTCGCGGGCGCTCTGGGGGGAGCGCGGCATCGCGCTCCTCGACCAGGGCGCCTCCTAGACGATCAGTTGGATGGCCCGCTCGGCCAGCCCCGCGGGAGCGGTCCTGGGCGAGCCGGCGTTGAACGGCGGCTGCGGGTCGTACTCGATGGCCAACTGGACGGCCTGCGCCGTCTCCACGTCACTGGCCTGGGCGAGCAGGGTGAGCGCCATGTCGATCCCCGCCGAGACCCCGGCCGCCGTCACGATCTTGCCCTCCACCACGGTCCGCTCGCTCACCGGCTCGGCGCCGTACGTGGCCAGGTGCTCGAGCAGGGCCCAGTGCGTGGTGGCCTTCCTGCCGTCGAGCAGTCCGGCGGCGCCCAGCAGGAGGGCCCCGCTGCAGACCGAGGTCGTCCACCGGCTGTGCGGGTGCGCCTCGGTGATCCAGTCGAGCAGCGCCTGGTCGCCGAGCGCGTCGAAGGTCCCGATGCCGCCCGGCACCAGGATCACGTCGGGCCTGGGAACGCTCGCGTAGCTCGCCGTCGCCTCGAGGGTGAGGCTGCCTTTGTCGTCGGTGACGGGTCCCGGCTCGGCGGCGACGAACGTGACGGTGAAGCCGGGGGCGAAGGCCAGCACGGTGTACGGCCCGACGGCGTCGAGCGCGGTGAAACGCGGATACAGCGGGATGGCGACCTGCATGGTCAGCACTCCTTTGCCTGGAATCGGCGACGGTAGTCGCCCGGTGAGATCCGCCAGTGGCGGCGGAAGACGCGATAGAGGGTCTCCGGCGTGCCGAGGCCCGCCTCCCTCGCCACGCGTTCGAGCGGGTGGTCGGTCGTCTCCAGCAGCCGCCTGGCCGCGTCGGCCCTGCTGAGCTCGACGTAGCGGCCAGGAGACACGCCGGACTGCTCGGTGAAGACGCGGGAGAAGTGCCGCTCACTCATCCCCGCGTGCCGGGCGAGCGCGGGCACGCTCAGGTCGTCGGCGGGGTTGGCGTCGATGAACGCCTGCAGCTCGCGCAACGGCTCGCTGCGCGGGGGCAGCGCGTTCATCGGCACGCTGAACTGGCTCTGCCCGCCTGGCCTGTGCAGGTAGACGACCAGCGCGCAGGCCACGTCCCTGGCGAGCGCGTGCCCGTGGTCCTCGGCCACGAGCGCGAGGGCCAGGTCGATGCCCGCCGTCACGCCTGCCGAGGTCCAGACCTGTCCCTCCTTGACGTAGATGGGGTCGGAGTCCACCTCGACGCGCGGATACCTGCCGCGTAGCTCGTCGGCGGCCAGCCAGTGGGTGGTCGCGCGCATGCCGTCCAGCAGTCCCGCCTCGGCCAGCAACAGCGCCCCGCTGCACACGGACGTGACCCGGCGGGACGAACCGGCCAGGCGCGCGATGCCGTCGACGAGCTCCCTGTTCGCGAGGAGGTCCATGGTGGCCCATCCGCCGACGACCACGAGCGTGTCGATGGGCCCTGTGACGTCGGCGAGCGGCGTGTCGACGGCGATGGCGACGCCGTTGACCGCGCGGACGTTCCCCTCCCGCAGGGAGGTCACCTCGACCTGATAATCGCCTTCGCCGCTGAACAGCGCCGCCATGGCGAACACGTCGGCGGGCCCGGCCATGTCGAGGAGCTGGAACCCCTCGAAGATCACCATGACGACACGTCGCTGCATGTCCTTCATGCTGGTCAGTGGGCACTATGGCGTCAATGACACGTACATTGCATATCCGGCCATGCCCGCTTCCTCAGGACGCCTCCACCCGTCGGTCCACGGCGGTACGGCGGTGGAAGGCGAGGGTCGCGGTCGTCAGGAGGAGCGCCCAGACCGCGCAGTAGCCGCCGAAGACGGCGCCGCCCCTGCCGGTCAGCACGGCGCCGCCCAGCATGCCGACCGCGCCCGCCGCGGCCATGGCGACGCACAGCCACAGCGTCACGATCAGCGCCCGTCGCGGTAGCGGACGACGGATCGGCAGGAAGGAGGCCAGCAGCAACCCGATGATGAGCGCCCCTGCCGCGGCGTTGGCCCACTGAGCCTGCGCGACCTCCCCCGGTCCGTAGCCGCGGTAGGCGTCGGGGAGCACTCGAGGCCCGCCGGTGACGCCGAGACGCCCGTCGAGGGCGAAGAGCGCTTTCGACACCACGTAGAGCAGCGTCCACCCGATCGCCGCCCAGCCCGCCCGTCGCCCGCTCCACATCGTCATGCCGTCAAGGCTGGCAGCCGCCCCCCTGCGTGGGCCTCCCCATGGCGGGCGACGACGCTCCCCCTCGCGGGGGAGAGTTCTGGTACGTGCCCATGTCCAGGCAGCTCCGGACGAAGTCCCGCACGACCGGGTTGGCGTCGTCGTCGGGCCTCCACGCCACCGCCGCCCGGCTGGGGCTGACGCCGCTGACCGGCCGGTAGACGACACCGGGACGGGCGTAGAAACGGGCCGAGGAGGCGGGGGCGAGCGCCACGCCGTACCCGTTGGCGATCGCACTGAGCCAGTCGTCAGGTTGGTCGGTGACCGCCCCCACGCGGACCGGATGGCCGTCACGCTCGTCGGCCGCCAGCCAGTAGTCCCTCCACCGCCCCGACTCGGGCGGGGCGGCGACGAACGGCTCGTCCCACAGCTCCCTGAAGGAGATCACCTCCCGCGCGGCGAACCGGTGTGACGAGGGGAGCGCCACCCAGCGGTCCTCGGTGAACAGCGTCTCCACCCGCAGCTTCTCCTGTCCGGGGAAGGGCAGCCGCAGCAGGGCGACGTCGACGTCCCCTTCGGCGAGCCCAGCGGTCGGATTCGACCACGAGGCCTGCCGCATGTCGACCCGCCAGCCCGGACGGCGACGCGCGAACGCCGCGATGATGTCCTGGGTGGCCTCGTTGGCGGCGCTGGCCACGGAGCCGACCCGCAACACCCTGGCCTCGCGGCCTGCCGCGCTCCTGGCCTCCCGCAGCAGCTGGTCCCAGCCGGCCAGCAGTTCGGGCACCCGCGCCGCCAGCGCCCTCCCTGGCTCCGTGAGCGTCATGCCGGCCCTGGACCGGGTGAACAGGCGCACGCCGAGCAGGGCCTCGAGCTGCTTGATCTGCTTGGTCAGCGCGGGCTGCGACACGAACAGCCGTTCCGCGGCCCTGGTGAGGGTCCCCTCCTCCGCCACAACGACGAAGTAGCGCAACAGCCGCGTGTCGACATCCATGCCGCCAGGTTATAGATGCAGGTATTGGACGCCAACCGGTCGGCGCCGCGAGATTTGACCCCGTCAGCGAGCCACCGAACAGAGGTCAAGCGGATGTTCACCGCCTATGTCGTCGTCACCATCGTCACGATCGCGGCCAACGCGTGGGCGGCTTTGGCCGACTTCGCGAAGGTTCAGTTCGTCGTCGACAACTCGGACCAGCTGGGCCTTCCCCGCACGTGGCTTTCGACGCTCGGCTGGCTGAAGGCCGCAGGAGCCGCCGGGCTCCTGCTCGCGCTCCTGGGTGTCCCGTACATCGGAGTCGCCGCCGCGGGCGGGCTCGTCCTCTTCTTCGTCGGCGCCCTCGTCGCTCACGTACGGGCCAGAGTGTTCGGCAAGATGATCATTCCCGGCGCCTTCCTGGCGCTGGCCGCGGCCACGCTCGCCCTTGCGACGAACCTCCCCTGAACCAGGCGCGGACGAGCGGCCTGGCACCGTCAACCACAGCAGACCCAGCAATACGGGTGATATGCGAACTTTGTCGCGATGCTCGCTGATCGACGTCGGTCCCGACCGGTGGAACCAGGGCCGCGTGGTCATCAGCCATGGCCACCTTCCACATCACCGAAACACCGCCGGGCGAGGTGCGCAACACCACCTACCTCAGGGTCCACGACACCGCCACCGGCAAGGAGATCAGGCGGTTCACGCTGAGCGACCGGACGCAGGCGTTCCTGCGGGGCTTCAGCCCCGACGGGGGAAAGGTGGCCGTCGATATCATGATCTCGGACGACTCGACGCGATCCGCCCTCCAGCTGTAGGACTGGCGGAAGGGCGAACTTCTGTGGTCGGCCGAGCAGAACGGGCTCACCGACGTCGCCTTCAGCCCCGACGGCTCCAGACTCGCCGTGCTGGCGGACAGGCCGGTCTTCCTCGACACCGCCACCGGCAGGAAGCTGGGCGGCGGCCTGACCGCCACCGGCAGGGCGACCAGCGTCGTCTACGGCGCTTTCACCAGGGCGGGAGAGTTCGTCACGGCCGACAGCAGGGGCCGCCTCACGGTCTGGGACCACGCGGGCTCGTCCAGGACCGTCATCAGAGGTGTCTCCGGCCTTCACTCCCGACGGCGCCAGGCTGATCACCTTCGACCAGTACGGCGGGCGGCACGAGTACCCCGTCGCCCCCTCGGCCGTCGCCACCGCCCTCTGCGGCCGATCCGGCAGGACGCTCACCGAACAGGAGTGGGCGGCCCACCTGCCGGACGTCCCCGCGGTCGAGGTGTGCGGCTGACCCCACGGGCCGCCGCCGCCCTTCAGCGACTCCCGAAAGGCGGGGTGACAGGCTCTTGGAGGAGTCGAGCCCGGCGGAGGGTGCGGGCGTGGGTCCTGCCTGTGACGGCGTACCACTGGACGGCCAGCACGGCGGCCAGGCCGAGTTCGACCAGATCGCCGCCGTAGTACATCAGCTGGGCGCCGGTGCGCAGATCGGGGACGGCGAAGCCGGTGCCGGGCGGGGGAGTGGCGTACAGGGTCTTGGCCAGGACGGCGTGAGCGGCCCCCGCCGCGAGCAGCGTGGCCGCACGCCACGGCAGGCTCCAGCGCCGGCGCAGCGGGTCGAGCTGACAGACGGAGAAGGCCAACAGGAAGCCGGCCGCCACGACATGGACGTGGACGGCGGCGTGCAGCCATGGCCGCTCCTGGGCGGCGGCGAGCAGCGGCGTGCGGTACAGCAACCACAGCCCGCCCAGATCCAGCACCGCCGCCGTCGGCGGGAAGACCAGCCACGACACCGGAGGTGAATGCGCCACCGCCAGCAGTCCGCGCCGAGGGGCGCCGGGCCGCAGCGCCCGCAGCGCCAGCGTCAGCGGGCGCCCCAGCGCCATCAGCAGCGGAGCGGCCATCCCCGCGACCAGGTGCTGGGCCATGTGAGCGGTGAACGGCTCCCCTGGCGGTTCCAGCGTGGCGGCGGCCACCAGGGACAGGCCGCCGGCGGTGAACGAGGCGGTTCGCCTCCACGACCAGGCGTCGCCCCTGCGGCGCAGCCGTCGCGCCGCCCCCAGGTAGAGGGCGACCGCCAGCGCGCCGATGATCGCCGCCGCCACCTGCCAGGCGTCCAGCCCGGCGGAGGCGTGCTCGTGCGCCGTCACCTCTCGGTGTCCTTCGCGCCCGGCGCGCGCCTGGCCCTGAGGGCCAGCCCGGCGCCGATGAGCAGCAGGACCGCGCCCGCGGCGTTCCATGCCAGGTCGTACGGCAGCAGCTCGACCCCGTACCGGATCTGGTGCACCCGCAGCACCTTGTGGTCGACCAGGCCGTCGAACAGCTGGAAACCGCCCAGCCCCAGCAGCAGCCCGGCCCAGGCGTGGCCTGGTGACAGCGCGCGGCGGCGACGCAGATCGGCCCACATCACGAACCCGGCCACCAGGGCGAGCAGTTCGGCGGTGTGCAGCAGGCCGTCCGACAGCAGTCCGACCGCGGGGGTGGAACGGTCGTAGAAGTGATGCCAGCCCAGGAGCTGGTGGAAGACGATCTCGTCGACCGCCGCCATCACCGCCACCCCGATCAACGCCGCGGCCGCCATCGACCGCCCGGACCGGGGCGAAGAGCGCGGCACACCCATGATCGTGAAGGTCCTTCCCCGGCAGCCCGATCCCGAATCTGGCCTACCCCTCACGGAGGCGATCACTCGCTCCCGCCTCAGGCGAGGGCCCGGTGCTCCTGGTCCGCCTCCATGGCGGCCGACAGGTCCGTACGGCGGGCGAACGGCACGAAGACGGCCAGGATGAGGAGCGCCAGCCCGGTGGCGACGGCGAACACCGTCCGCACGTCGAACAGCTCCGCGCCCACCCCGGCCAACGCGGCGCTGACCGGGATGACGCCCCAGCTGAGCACCCGCGACGCCGAGTAGATGCGCCCCAGCAGCTCCGGCGGTGAGAGGTTCTGCCGGATGGTGGCGACCAGGATCCGCCAGATGCTCGAGCCGGCTCCCGCGACCACCGCGCCCGCTGCCACGGCCCACACCGGGGCGTCGAAGGCCACCGGCGCCACCAGCAGGACGGTGCCGACGGCGTCCGCGATCAGCAGTGTGGTCACGCCGAACCGCCGCCGCAGCCGCTCGACCACCATCGAGGCGAGCAGTCCGCCGACGGCCATCGCGGTCAGCAGCAGGCCGTACTGGGCGGCGGTGAGACCGAGCGGGCCGGGACGCACGGCGTAGACGACGAGCAGCGCGGTCGCGGCCGCCCAGACCACGTTCATCGCGGCGGTGAACAGTGTGATCGCCCGCACCACCGGCTGCCGCCACAGGTGGAGGAATCCCGCGACGACCCCGCCGCTACCCGCGGCCCGTGGGCCACCCTCCTCGGGCAGGGCCCCGACCGGCGGGCGGCGCAGCGTCATCGCCGCGATCCCGGCGACCGCCAGGACGTACAGGCCCGCGCTCACGCCCGTGGCCATGGCCAGGGTGAGGCCCGCCAGCAGCCCCGCGAGCGGCGGCCCCACCAGCTGGTTGGTGACGTTGATGGTCGCCTCGATCCGCGCGTTCGCCCTGCCCCGGCCGGCCGGTTCGACGACGGAGGGGATGGTCGAGGTGAGCGCGGTGTCGACCAGGGTCTCGCCGACGCCGAGCAGCACGGCCGCGGCCAGGAGCAGCGGCAGCGACAGCGTGCCGGTGAGGTGGCCGGCCGTGAGCCCCGCCAGCACGAGCGCCCTGACGAGGTTGACGCCGCTCAACAGGGCTCGGCGGTCGACCCTGTCGACGATCCAGCCGGCGTGCAGCCCGAAGATCGGCCAGGCCAGGGTGAGCGCCGTCGTCACGGCCGCCACGCCGCCGGGTGAGGCGTCGACGGCGAGGGCGAGCAGTGGCAGGACGAACAGGGCCATGCCGTCACCCAGGTTCGCCGCCCCGGTGCCGAACCACAGCCCGTTGAACGATCGGCCCAGTGAGGCGGGTAGTACGCGCATGGATTCTCACCTGTCAAAGCCATTTGATCGGTAATATCGGCCTCAGGCTATCTCACCTGTCAATAGCCGATAGAGGGTGAGAGAATGGCCGCATGACCCCTGTCGAGCTGGTCGGCAACGCGCTCTGTCTTGACTTCGCCAACACCGTCAACAGCAGGCCGGTGGCGCGACGGGACTGGATGGCCACCCCTGAGGAGGCGACGACCTGGGCGGACGCCGCGGGCCGTCCGATCGAGGACCCGCGCGGCCTCGCCGCCGCGCTGCCCGCCGCCCGCGAGCTACGCGAAGCCGTCTTCAGGGTGTTCGAGGCGCTGGCGCACGAGGACGATCCGCCGCGGCAGGACCTCGACGCCATCGCCGTCCTGTACGCCGAGGGCGTCGCCCGCAGCCACCTCGAGGCGCACGGCGCGGGCTACCGGCTGGCATGGCAGGCGCCACGGACGGCGGAGATCCTCCTCTGGGAGGTCGCGGCCTCGGCCGTCGAACTCCTCACCCACGGGCAGCTGGAGCGGCTCGGCGGATGCCCCTCGTGCTGCTGGCTGTTCCTCGACACCAGCAAGAACGGCAGGCGCCGGTGGTGCAGCATGGCCTCCTGCGGCAGCCGCGACAAGGCCCGGCGCTACTACGCCACCCGCTCCACGCCCTGATCGGCAGCCCGTCAGCCCTTGGGACATTCCGCCCTGTACCAGGCTCGCCGCGCTCGGGTCCCGCCCATGGCGCCACTTCGGTGCGTCCCAGGCCACGAGTCCGGAACGGGCTTCCGCGCCCCTCTCCTCGGGTCACGCGGCAGTAGCACGTCGCGGGGTTGCGAGGCGGCGGGCACGCCGCGCCGGGCCCCAAAGAAGGCAAGATCGAACGTATGGATAAGTGATCCCCTCCGCCGGGTATCCCGGCGGATGCGCTCCTCGCCCGGGCGCTCTGCACTCGCCGGAGGATCCATGCAGCACCGCGCCGCGTCCGTGACGACCCTGGCCCTCGCCCTGGCCCTGCTGGCGGCCCCTGCCGCCGCCGGCGCGCCGTCGATCGCCGACCGGAGCCCGCGCGGCGGGCCCGTTCCCCAGCCCTCCGGGACGCCCGCCCCCGAGGCCCCCGAGAAGTACTGTGTCACCGTCCCCACGAACGCCATCGCCCAGGCGTGGACGAGCATGGCGACCGGTGGCGGCTTGAAGGACTTCCCGCTGATGACGATAGCCCCGTGCTAGAACGTCCACTCACCCCGCCGCGGTCAGGGTGTGTCAGGACCATCTGGGCTCTCGCCCTTCTGCACGGTGGGGACCAGCGCCCTCGCGACCGTCTCGCCTCGCGCGGACAGCCGGTACCCGACGTCCAGGCTCTCGGTCAGGCCCAGCTCCTTGAGCCTCCGGACGTCGCGTTTCAGCGCCGCTGTCGGCCTGCCGAGCCGCTCGGCCAGAACGGCGGCAGGGGTCATCGGTCGCTCACGGATGAGCAGGAGCAGATCCGCGGTCCAGGGGGTCCGGCGGCTGGCTTCGTCGATGCGGTCCAGCGCCAGACGGATCTCGGCGATCTCCCCGGCGTCGAGGTCGCTCCGCTCGCGCAGCTCGGTGCGGGGATCGGGACCGCTCAGGTGGAGTCCGATCCTGAAGAGGGTGCCGTCGGGGGCCAGGTCCTTCCACAGGCCGTCCAGTGAGGCGTAGCCCGCGCTCGCGGCCTCCTGCGGTGTCACGTCGCCCGCGGCGTACTCCTCGACCCCGTCGATCTCCACGACGCCGACAGGGGTGCGCAGCCGGCTTCCCCTGCGTACGCCGCAGCGCTTCCAGCGGCGGAAGGCCAGGGTGACGCTCCCGTCCGCGATGCCTTCCAGGATTCTCTGCCTGAACAGCACGGCTCTCCCTCCGGCGATGATCGACCAGAGTATGCCTCACAGCGGACGAGCGCCCGCCCTCCACCAGGGGAGAGCGGGCGCACGCCATGCGGATCAGCGCTGGTAGGGGGCCGGTGCTAGCCGCAGTGCTCGAAGGGGCTGTCGTAGACCGCCGAGCCTGCCTTGCCGCCCCACCTGACGCACTTGTCGGCCGCGCTCGCGCGCACAGGACCGGCGTAGTAGGCGAAGTTGCCCGAGTCGGTGACTCGCGTCCTGCCCTGCACCTCCAGGTAGGCACTGGTGGCGGTGGCCGTGCCGAGCGAGGTCTTCTTGATGGTGGCCACGCAGTTGTAGCCGTTGGCCGAGTTGTACAGCAGGTAGACGGTGCCCGCCGTGCCGAGGGCCGCCGAGTCGATCACCTTGTACCCGCTGCCGCACACCGACTCGGCGGTGTGCGGGTTGCTGCCGCCGCTGCTGCCGGTGACGTACTGCATGTACTTGGTCCAGTCCCAGTTCGGGCCGGGGTCGGTGTGGTCGGCTCCGGGAACCTGGTGGTGCCCGACGATGTGGGTGCGGTCCTTGGGGATGCCGTACCTGTCGGCGATGTTGCGGGTCAGCGCCGCCGAGGCCCGGTACATCGTGTCGGTGAACCAGGAGGCGTTGTTGATGTAGCCCTCGTGCTCGATGCCCACCGAGCGCCTGTTGTACTCGCCCGCGTGGAAGGCCCTGTCCTTCTCCCTCACCATCTGGGTGATGTCGCCGTCGGAGGAGCGGATGACGTAGTGCGAGGAGGTGGGGTTGGGCCTCGGTCCCTGCTGGAACCAGGAGATGGTCCCCGCGTAGGAGCCCTGCGCCACGTGGATGACGATGCGGTCGATCGCGTCGCTGGTGGGACGGCTGGAGACGGCGTAGTTGCTGCTGTGCGCCGGCACCCAGTGGGCCGCGGGGTAGTCCACGGCGGCGGCCGCGGCGCTGGTGTTCAGGTCGCGCGCCCTGGCGTAGGCCCCGCGGTCGGGCTCGACGGCCTGCGGTCGCACGGTGACGCTCTCGCCGTCCGCCGTGTCGGCGTCGACGCCCTCGGCCAGCAGGTCGTAGACGGTGTCGGCGTACAGCCTGGCGACGTCGGGCGAGGCGGCGTTGCCGTACTTGGCGACCACGGGGTACCACTTGGCCGGGTCCTTGCGGGCCGCCGCGTCGAGGCCGAGCTCGTCGGCGTAGGCGCGCAGGACGGCCGCGCCGCCCGTGATGTTGGCCGCGTCGTCGGCCTTCAGCGCCGAGACCGGCTGGTTCGTCAGCTTGGCCGCCCGCTCCAGCGTGTGCGCGGTGGGGTTGCTGACCAGATGCATGACGCCGTAGCCGCCGCTGGCGCTGGGCTCGCCTTCGTGCCCGTCGAGATGGGTCTCGGCGAAGGCGAGCGTGACCAGCAGGTCGCGCGGCACCTCATAGGTGGCGGCCGCGCGGGCGAACGCGTCGGTCATGGGATCAGCGGAGAGCGCGTTGGCCGGCTGTCCCATCAGGAGGGAGAGGGGGATGAGCGAGCCGGCCAGCAGGGCAGCCGAACGGCGGAGTCGAGCCTTCACAGGTTCTCCTCGAAGGGTTGGGGGGTTCTCACGCGTCAGCCGCAGTGCTCGAAGGGGCTGTTGTAGACGTCCGAGCCTGCCTTGCCGCCCCACTTGACGCACTTGCCCGGCGCGCTGGCCTGCACGGGGCCGGCGAAGTAGGCGAAGTTGCCGCTGTCGGTGACGCGGCTCTTGCCCTGCACCTCCAGATAGGCGCTGGTGGCGGTGGCCTTGCTGAGCGAGGTCTTCTTGATCGTGGCGACGCAGTTCTTGCCGCTGCCCGCGCTGTACAGCAGGTAGACGGTGCCCGCCGTGCCCAGCGCCGCGGAGTCGACCACCTTGTAGCCGCTGCCGCAGACCGACTGCGCGGTGTGCGGGTTGGTGGCGCCGCCGCCTCCGCCGCCGCACTTGTTCTTGGACGTGAGGGTCTGGATCGGGTAGCCGAACGTGGCTCCGTTGAAGACGGCCTTGCGGATGTTGCCCGGGTAACCCTCGCCCTGACGGACCTCGTAGTGCAGGTGGGAGGAGATGTTGTTGCCCGGCTTGCTGGTCCTGCCGACCGTGCCGATCTGCTGGCCCTGGGTGACGCGGGCGCCCGCGCTGACACTACGGACGGTCAGGTGCGCGTAGAAGGTCGTCCAACCGCCGCCGTGGTCGATCTTGACGAGGTTGCCGAAGCCGTTGGCCGAGCCCTGGTGGGAGGAGATGACCACCGTGCCGGCGGCGGCGGCCACGACGGGGTCTCCGCGGTCGGCCTCGGCCGTGCTGCCCCGGTTGAAGTCGATCTCATAGGCCCTGTGGGCGCTGCTCCCGCTGCTGTTGCCGACCCAGGTCTGGCCGCAGGGGAAGGGGAGCTGGAAGTTGGTGCTCGCCATGACCGTGGCCGATCGCTCGGCCACGGTGGCCTCGTTCGGCGGGTCGTTGTCCTCGCCGGCCGAGGGGGCCGGCGTGGCCGTGGAACTCGGCTGCGTGGCCGTGGGACTCGGCGTGGGGCTGGCCGGTGGGTTCGAGGCGGCCGCGGCCGTCGCTCCGGTGAACCCGAGCAGGCCGGGTAGCAGGACCAATCCTGCTGTGAGCACCCCGTTGAGTCTCATGCGGATCCTTTCTGCGGCGCGAGAGGCGAAGACCCGGCTCGCGCCATGTGCTGTCCGTGGAGCTGTCGAAAGGCTCGTGTTGCGGCTCAAGAGTGCGAGGAATCCATACAAAGAACATCCGAAATCGGTATAAAGAGCTTCCAGTACGCACTGCAACCAGTTGCAAGCCTCCATTGAGGAGTACCTGCGTCATGGTGGTTGATCAGCCTGTCTTCAGCGTTCTCGGTTCGTTGCTGGTCCGGATGCCGGAGGGGAGACTTCCCGTCGCGGGCACCAAGCCGCGGGTCCTGCTGGCCTCGCTGCTGCTCGACGCGAACCGGGTGGTCAGCTCGGATGTGCTCGTGGAGGTGCTGTGGCCGCAGCGCCGCCCGCAGTCCGCGCTGGCCAACCTCCGTACCTACGTCAGCTCCTTACGGGGCACCCTCGCCGCGGTCGGCGCGCAGATCCTGGCCAGGCCGTCCGGCTACGCGATCGAGCTGGAGTCAGAGCAGCTCGACGCGCTGCTGTTCGAGGACCTGATCGCCAGGGCGAGGGCGGCGGACGACGACGAGGAGGCGTCCGAGCACCTGCGCGGGGCCCTCGCGCTCTGGCGGGGCACACCGTTGGGCGATCTGCCAGCCAGCCCGTTGTGGGACGAAAGGCTCCTCTCGCTCACGGAGGCGCGGTTCGCCGCCACCGAGGAGCTGGCCGCCATGAGAATGGCGAGAGGCGAGTACGCGGCCGCGATCGGCGACCTGAAGGAGCTGGTCACGGTCCACCCCTTCAGAGAGGATCTCTGGCGGCAGCTGATGCTCGCCCTGCACGGCAGCGGACGGCAGGCCGAGGCGCTGCAGGCCTACAAGACCGTCAGGCGGCAGCTGGTCGACGAACTCGGCGTCGAGCCTGGGCCCGACCTGCGCATGGTGCACGCCGCCGTCCTCGCGGGAGAGTCGCCGCCCGCCGTGCCCGCCGCGAACGCGCCCCAGCACGCACCGCCGCGCTCGGCACGAAGCGTCGTCGCGCCCCAGCAGCTCCCGCCGGACATCCCTGACTTCACCGGACGAGCCGACGCCGTCGCCACGACGACGCGGGCCCTGGCGAAGGCGGGACGGCGGCCGGAGGGGCCGCCGACGATCGCCGTGGTCGTGGGGCCGCCCGGCGTGGGCAAGTCGGCGCTCGCCGTGCACTGCGCGCGCGCCGTACGGGCCGACTATCCGGCGGGGCAGCTCTACCTCAGCCTCGGCGGTACGGCGGATGCCCCCGCCGACCCCGCCGAGCTCCTGGCGGAGGCGTTACGCGCGCTGGGGACGGACGAGAAGGACCTGCCGCCCACGACGCACGAACGCTCCGCCCTGTACCGCTCCTTGCTGGCGGAACGCCCCATGCTCGTCTTCCTCGACGACGCCGCCGACGCCGCCCAGGTGCGGACGCTGCTGCCGGGCAACGGCTGCGCGGTGCTCGTGACGAGCAGGCGGCGGATCATCGAGCTGCCCGGCGCGCTCCAGCTGGACCTGGACGTCCTGTCACCCGCGGAGGCCGAGGAGCTCCTGGAGAAGATCGTGGGCGTCGAACGGCTGCGGGAGGAGAGGGAGGCCGCCGCGATGATCGTGCGCTCCTGCGGCTGTCTGCCGCTCGCCGTCAGGATCGCGGGGGCCAGGCTCGCGGGACGGCCGGGCTGGCCGCTGAGCGCGCTGCGGCAGCGGCTGGAGGACGAGGCGAACAGGCTCGACGAGCTGAGAGCCGGCGACCTGGAGGTACGCGACTCCTTCGACCGCACCTACCGGCAGCTGCCCGACGACGTGGCCACGGCCTACCGGACGCTGGGCCTGCTGGGCCCGCTCTCCATGCCCGGCTGGGTGGTCGACGCGGTCCTGGACCGTCACAGGACCGAGACCGTGGTGGACGCCCTCGTGGACGTGAACCTCGTGCGGCTGGCAGGAACGGACGCCATCGGCCAGCTCCGCTACCGGCTGCACGACCTGGCCCGCTGCAACGCCAGGGAGAAGGCCGGAGGCGACGTCGAGCGTCACGCGCTGACCCGGGTGCTCGGGGCGTGGATGAGCGCCACGGAGCAGGCCTCGGCGCGGCTGCCGACCACGCTCTTCAGCCTCACCTCCCCGACGGCGCCCCGGTGGAACCCCGAGGGAGACACCTTCGGACTCCTGACCGCCGACCCTCTCTCGTGGCTCGACGCCGAGCGGGAGTCGCTGGTCGGTGCCGTACGGCTGGCCGCCGACGCCGGGCTGACGCAGGCCTCATGGGGCCTGGCCGCGGCGCTCGTCCCCTACTTCGACCTTCACTGCCGGTACGAGGAGTGGCGGCACACCCATCAGATCGCCCTGGAGTCCGCGCGCACGGCAGGCGACCTCAACGGTGAGGCCTCCATGCTCCGGGGGCTGGCCCAGGTCTGCCTGTACCAGGACCGGTACGCCGAGGCGGAGGAGATGCTCAGGAGATCGCGCGCGATCTTCCACGAGCTGGGTGACAGACGCGGCGAGGCCATCTCGATCTGCGGGCTGGGAGCGGCCAGCCAGTTCTCCGGCGACCGGCTCAAGGCGCTCGGCTACTTCAGGCAGGCGCTGTCGATGTTCCTCGCCATGGACGACACGAGCGGCGAGGCCTACGCCCGGCAGGCGATCGGACGGGTGTACCTGACCCTCCAGGACCTCGGCCAGGCCTCGAGGTGGCTGGGGCAGGCGCTGCGGCTGGCCGAGGAGCTCGGCGACGCCCATCGTGAAGGTTGCGTGTCCATGCAGCTGGGGCGCCTGTACGGCCTGGCCGCCGAGTCCGACAGGGCGATGCGCGTGCACGAGCACGCGCTCGGCATCTTCGAGACACTGGGCGACAGGCACTGCGGGGCCTACGCCATGCACAACCTCGGCGGCCTCCAGGCGGTCAACGGGGACCGGTCACACGGCTCCGACCAGCTGGAGCGGTCATTGGCGATCTTCCAGCAGCTCGGTGACAGGAGTGGAGAGGCCGCCACGTTCCAGACGCTCGGCGAGCTGTACCGCTCGGCGGGCCGCACGACTCTCGCCCAGGAGTACCTGCAGCACGCCCATACGCTGCGGCGCGACCTGAGGGAAGGCGCGGGCGCCTGCGCCCGCTGAGCCGGGGGTCACGGCCCGGTGTCCCGCCGGCACCGCACCCCGCCGCCAGCGCGCCGGCGACCGACAGGACGGCGACCCATGCTCGCGTCATCGCAACTCCTCTCTGCCTGACGACGTGAGCGACCCGGCCGAGGTTCACAGGGAACCGTCGCCCCGCGGTTCGGGGTGGCGGTCACAGGTACTGGCCGGTCCCGCCCTCCTCGGGGATGTGCGAGGGGCTCGCCACGATGTCCGAGGGCAGCAGCGCCCTGATCTCCTCGCTCGTCGGGTTCGGCAGGGCCAGGACGCGCTCGGCCTGGAGCGCCGTCGCGCGGTCGAGCAGGTTGCGCACGACGCGGCCGTTGCCGAAGGACTCCCCTCGGGGAATCGCCCGCAGCGCGCGGCGGACCTCCTCGCGCGCGTCGCCGGACAGGGCGAGACCCGCGGCCGAGGCCATGGACTCGAAGATCGCGACGAGCTCGTCCTCGGAGTAGTCGGGGAATCGCACCGTGGTGGGGAAACGCGACGCCAGCCCGGGGTTGGCCGCGAGGAAGTCCTTCATCCTGTTGTCGTACCCGGCGGCGATCACGACCAGGTCGTCTCGGTGCTCCTCCATCAGGCGCAGCAGTTCGGCGATCGCCTCAGGGCCGTAGGAGTTGTGCGAGCCGCCTGGCGTGAGCGCGTACGCCTCGTCGATGAACAGCACGCCGCCCAGCGCCCTTTCGACCGCCGCGCGCACCTTGGGCGCGGTCTGGCCGAGGTACTCGGCGATCAGGTCGGCGTGGGAGACCTCGACCAGATGGCCGGAGGACAGCAGGCCGAGCCGCGCGTACGCCGAGGCGAGGAGCCTGGCGACGGTCGTCTTGGCCGTGCCGGGGTTGCCCGTGAACACCAGGTGCCTGGTGGGGGAGGTGATCGGCAGGCCCGCCGACCTGCGCAGGCGGTCGGCCTCGACCTCGGCGGCCAGCAGCCGCACCTCGCGCTTGACCGGCTCGAGCCCGATCAGCGCGTCGATCGCGGCGAGCGGGTCGTCGGAGGGGCCGGTGCTCACGCGGGCGGCGGCGGTGCCGGGGACGTCCTCGGGGAGGATCTCGTGCAGCGACTCGTCCCCGTCGATCACCCCGTCGGCCAGCACCCGGCGTGACTGCATGGCCACCGACCGCTCCAGCAGGCGCAGCGCGAGGCGGGCGCCCGCCGCCTCCGGCCGCGCCGATCGGACGATGCTCCCCACCTTGGCCAGAACCCCCTCACGAAGGGTGAACCCGGCCTCGGCCGCCTTGATCTCGTAGAGGGCGACCACCTGGTCGCCGGTGAGGTCGGGGAAGCGCACCACCTTCGGGAAGTACTCCGCCAGCTCCGGCGAGGACTTCAGCAGACCGTTGATCGCCCCGTCCGGTCCGCACAGGACGACCACCAGGTCCTCGCGGTGCGCCCGGACCGCGGCGAGCAGGGCGTCGACGACGTCGCGGCTGCGGGCCCTGTCGACGTCGATGCCGGGACGGGCGAGGTTGCCCGCGTCCTCGACGCACAGCACGCCGCCGAGGGCGCGGTCGACGGCACGCCGTACGTTCACCGTGGCGTCCCCGATGTGCTGCCCCACCAGGTCGGCGCGGTCGACGGTGACCAGGTGACCGGAGGAGAGCAGCCCGAGCTCGGCGAACATCCGGCCGACAAGGCCCGCCACCATGGTCTTGCCGGTGCCGGGACGGCCGGTGAAGACCAGGTGCGGCGCCCGCACGGGCGAGGGCATCCCCGCCTCACGCCGCAGCCTCGCCGCCCGCGCCTCGGCGATGACGAGGGCGAGCTCCGCCTTGACCGGCTCGAGGCCCAGGCAGGCGTCCAGCCCGGTGCCCTGCGGGAAGGGGGTGGCGGGCAGGTCGGCGCCGCTCACCCTGACCGAGCCCCGGCCGCGCGCCGAGGCGACGGCCTGCTCCGCGAGGTGTTCCATGAGGCGGGCGCCGCGCAGGTTGAGATGGCCCACCAGGCGGGCGGCGGCCTCCGCCGCGTCGTCGAAGGCCACCGCGTCCCGACGGGCGACGGCCCGCCTGAACAGCTCCGCCCGCTCGTTCTCGGTGAACTCGCGGGTGCGCGCGACGCGGAACTCGTGGAGCAGCGCCGGGTTGGCCCGCGCGAGCTCGAGGTCGCCGCCCACCGCGCAGGTCGCGACCACGTGCAGGTGTCGTTGCTGCCGCAGCACCCGCCGCAGCTCCTCGAGGGCCACGGCCCCGCAGCGGCCGTACTCGCCGATCCGGTCCAGCCCCTGCAACACCAGCAGGTCGCCGTCCGCCAGGCCCCTCGTCCTCGACAGCAGGTGCAGCGCCGCCTCGCTGGCGTTCATGCTGGCGAACACCTGGTCGGAGATGTAGACCACCTCGGGAGGGCCGTCGGCCCCCGCCAGGGCGCGCCGTAGGATGTCGACCGCCGTCATGCGTCCCGTGCTGTCAGGCCCCGCCAGCAGCAGCCGCGCCGGTCTCCTGTCGCCGCGCCACCTGGCCTCGACCACGGCACGGAGCGCCTCGGCCAGCTCCGGCTGACCGACCAGCTCGGCGGCGGGGTCGGTGTGCGGGCGCTGATCGGCGACGTACCTCGCCAGCAGTGGGTTGACGGCCCTGCGCGGCGCGCACAGCACGCGCAGATCCCGCTGGAACGCGGTGACCGGCAGCGAGCTTTCCGGGTTCACCGCCGGCCCCGGCAACCCCTGGACGGCGCCGGAGACCCTGATCGCCATGTCGAGCCAGGCGCGGCAGGCCTCGGCCTCGCCCGCCAGCACCCCGCGCGCCAGCCACGACCGCACCAGCGAGTGCCAGGTGTCGGCGTCGAATCCCTCGCGCAGCCGGGAGAAGCCCGCCTGCACCTGGGTGTACCTCGACAGGCCCAGGCTCATCGCCAGCTCGGCGGGGACCTCGCTGACCTCGGCCTGCGCGAGCAGGCAGGCCAGCGTCACCTCGTGTTCGAACGTGAGGGCGGTGCCAGGCAACGGTCCCGCACTCGTCGCGCCGGGCACGTGTTCGATGAGGCGGGTGTGCGCGGCAAGGAAGCCCGAGCAGGCCCAGTCCAGGTAGCCGGCGGGTCCCAGGAGCTCCGGCAGGACGGCGAGCAGCTCGGGCCCGGCCCGCTCGGCCCACAGCCCGGGCAGCGCCTCCAGGGGCGCGACCCGATCCTCCTTGGCCAGGGCGGGATCCGCGGCGCGCAGGTCGTGCAGCGCGATCAGCGCCCTGCGCCGGGGCTCGAGCGGCTCGATGCCCGCGAAGACGTCCAGACACCGGCGCGCCAGCCCCAACGCGAGCTCGCGCAGCTCCGGGTCGTCGCCGGTGCCGTCCATCAGCCAGTAGGCGGGCGGAAGAAAGGGTGTGTCGCCCGACGACCACGTCCAGCTGCGGTTCGGCTGCCGCGGCTCGGCCACGAAGTCGCTCATCGTCTCGTAGGCGAGGTCACAGGCCGAGCCCCCGCACAGCGCGACCGAGCCGACGAGGAACTGCAGCAGGTGCCACAGCTCCGCGCCGATCACGGTGGTGTCCTCGGCGAAGAAGCCGGGAAGCTCCACCGCGAGCGCCTCGGCCGCGGGATCGCCGTTCAGCGCGACGGCGCGCGCCCGCACCTGCTCGTACAGGCCGTCCGGGACTCGCCAGGGGCCGTAGGAGTACAGGTCCAGGACGGGGTCGTCGGAGAGCAGCAGCTGGAGGCTGCCGGGCAGACTTGGGCGATCCATGGCGGGGATCTTACGTCAGCTCGCCGACGCCGCTCGCAGGCGATCGGACCCTCGCCCCGGAGACCGATCGCGTCGGCCGACAGGTCCACCTGTGCGGGCGGCCTGGCCTCGCGAGCCGGTCCAGCGCCGTGACAGCCTCGGCGAACAGCGCGTGGTCGGTCGACCGCGCTCCCCCTGACGACCGGCAGGCGAGCCGACGTCAGGAAGAATCGGGCCTCCTTCCTCATGGGCTACGGCCAGAATGTTCTCCGTTCGAACCAGTCGCCCAGCCCGAAGGACCCCGGCATGAACCACCTTCTGCTCGATCTGAAGTACCACTGGGCCGTCTTCGGCCTCGCCCTCTTCAAGCCCGTGGTCACGCTGAACGGATACCCGGTGCCGATCAGGTGGGGGCAGAACGTGATCCCTGTGGCGCCCGGCGCCTACCACCTCCACGTGCACATCCCCGGCATCCTGCCGCCCCGGGTCGGCAACGCCGATCTCCAGGTGTGGGTCGCGCAGGGGCAGTCGGTGGCCGTGGAGTACCGCGCGCCGGTGTGGTCCTTCTCGCCCGGCGCGCTCGGGCCTGCCCCGCAGCCGTGGAACGGACTGGCCTACCAGCTGGCGCTGCTGGGCGCCCTGCTCATCCCGCTGATCCTCATCCTCGTCCTGCTCGGCGCCGTGCTGGTGTCCATCGCGAACTAGACCCCTCACTGGTTCAGCCGCGCGGTGACCAGGTCGGTGAAACCGTTGGCCAGCAGGATGACGGCGATGGCGGTGAGGAGGATGCCGGCCACGCGGTCGAGGAGCATGGCCCCCTTCAGCGAGATGCGGCGTTTGACGTGCCCGGACAGGTACAGGGTCAGGCCGGTGAGCGCCGCGAAGCACACGACCGCGAGAGACAGGGCGAGCTTCTCCCGCATGCTTGTCGCCGCCGCCGAGGCGGCGACGCAGAAGGCGAAGGTGGTGCCGCCGACGGTCAGGGGGAAGGTGAGCGGGGTGAACAGGATCGACTTGATGTCGGCGACGGGCTCGGGCGGCGTCGCGACCCCCTGTTCCCTCTGCTCCTCCTGGCGCTGGAGCTTCTCCAGCTCTTCGACCGCCCCCGCCTGACCGCGCATGAGCGGGATGGCGGCGTAGGCGAGCGCGATGCCGCCGGTGGCGGTGAGCGCCGCGGTGCTGATCCCGAGCAGCTTGAGCAACGGCTCACCCACCCACAGCGCGACGAGCACGAAGACCGCGACGTTGAGCGCCAGCCCCAGTGCCAGCCGGTTGACGTCCCTGTGCTCGTACGGGCGGACGATCGGCAGGTAGGAGGCCAGCGCGGCGACCGGACTGTAGAGCCCGAACAGCGCCAAGAACAGGATCAGTGCTGGGTGTGTCATCGTGGTGCTCCTGGATGGACGCCTGGCGGCTGGTCGCAGGGGGAGTTACACGCGATGGACGAAACGGCCGGCCTCAGACGGGGTCGCGCAGGATCGGGCAGGTCATGCAGTGCCCGCCGCCTCGGCCCTTGCCCAGCTCGAAGCCCTCGATCTCGACGACGTCCACGCCGTGCTCGCGCAGCTTCCTGTTGGTGAACTCGTTCTTGTGGTAGCCCACCACGACGCCAGGCTCCAGGGCGACGAAGTTGCTGCCGCTGTCCCACTGCTCCCTGGCCCGCTGGTAGTCGTCCCCGCCGGTGGGGATGATGTCGAGCTTGCCGATGCCGAGCGCGTCTTCGAAGGCGGCCGCCAGGCTCGGCTCGCGGTGCACGTCCACGGTGCCCTCCTTGTCGCCCGGCCGCAGCGAGTAGACCGCCGCGTTCTCCACCACGGGTGGGTAGCCGGTGGCCTTGTCCACGTCCAGCAGCGTGAACACGGTGTCGAGGTGCATGTAGGAGCGGTGCGGAGGGATGTTGACCGCCAGCACCCTGGTGGCCGCCCCCGCGTCGAACAGCTCCCTGGCCAGGTGCTCGATCATGATGGGGCTGGTGCGCTCGCTCACGCCGATGGCGACGGCGCCCTTTCCGATGGGCATCATGTCGCCGCCCTCCAGCGAGGCACGGCCGAAGTCCTCCTCGTCGAAGGTGCCGTCGTCGCCCATGGGCGGATACCAGTAGGCGAAGCCGTCGTCGGCGAACATCGGATGGAAGTGGTAGATGATGCTCTGGTTGATCGTCTCCAGCCGGCGGGCGTGGTAGTAGAGCGGGTTGAGTGAGACCCCGCCGTACAGCCAGGCGGCAGGGTCGCGCTGGTAGAGGGAGTTCGGGAGCGGCGGCAGGATGAACGATCCGGTCGTGGCCATCGCGGTGACCAGGGATCGGGTGTCGAAGTCCTCGCGGCTGGCCCGGGCCTCGGCGACGAACTCCTCCTTGGTGAGCCCGCCGATCAGATGCTCGGCGAGTTTGTCCCCGCTCCATGACGCGAGCTCGGCGCGGACCTCGTCGACGAGTGACGGACCCACCGTCAGATGGGTGACCGTCCGCTCGACCGCGTGCCTCCTGGCCTCGGGTGCGGCCTCCAGCGCCTCGGCGAGCAGTTGCTGGTGGTGGAACACCTCGATGCCGCGGCCGCGCATCACCTCCACGAACTCGTCGTGCTCCATCTGGGCGCGGCGCACCCACAGCACATCGTCGTAGAGCAGCTCGTCCTTGTTGGCCGGGGTGAGCCTCTTCAGGCTGAGATCGGGCCGGTGCACGATGACCTGTCGCAGCGTGCCCACCTCGGAGTGGACTCCGTACTTGGTACTCACGACGCCTCCTGGGCGGGTCGATCGGAATGGAGATGGACGCGCTACTGCTCGGCGACGGCCTGGACGTGGCGGACGGCCTCCCGCAGGTCGGCCTCCGCCTCCTCGCTCAGCGAGGTCTGGATGATCTCCCCACCGAAGGGGGCGACCTCCACGATCACCTTGTCCGGCGTGCTCTGGGTGACCAGCAGGAACAGCGCGGCCCCGCCGGGCTGGAGCCGCTGCCCCAGATCCCGCATGAAGGCGTCGTTGACGCCGACGTCCGTCGCCGCCCCCGCGGCCGCGCCTGTCGCCGCTCCCACCGCCATCCCCAGCAGCGGCGCCAGGAACAGCATGCCGATCAGCCCGCCCCACAGGGTGCCCGTCGCCGCGCCACCGCTGGTCGTGCTGTTGAGCTGGTGCAGCTTGATCTTGCCGTCCGGCTTCTTCTCCGCCACCGCGGCGTCGGCCAGGATGATGAGCCTTTCGCGCTGCAGCTCCAGCAGTCGGTCGCGCACCCGGGTCGCCGTGGCGACGTCCGGATAGGCGATGGCTATCAGATTGCTCATGGAATCCCCCGATTCCCGCTATGTCGAAGCAGCGGCGGGAGGCCGGATCTGCCCCGTAGAGGTCATGACGGCACATAGGCCATCGTTCCATCGCGTTCACCGCGCAGACGTAAAGGCAGTTCCATATCCAGACCTGCGGGAGATGTCGCGAGATCTCGAGCTGAGGGGCGCCGCGAGGACGGATCGTTCGTGAGGAGTATTGGCCCTAACGATGGGCCAATTTTCCCGAATTGGATCTGGAGGCCCGCGCCAGGCATCAAGGACGATGGCGGAAACCCTTTGAGGAGGAAAGTTGGAGACTCAAACCAGCATGCCGGTGTCCGTGCCCGAGGTCGTCTCGACGTTGCCCGGTCCGTGGCAGCAACGCCAGCTGGCCGAGGTGAACGACGCCGTGGTCAGAGTGGCTCGCTTCCACGGCGAGTTCCCGTGGCACCACCACGACGAGGACGAGCTGTTCCTGTGCTGGGACGGCACGTTCCGCATCGAGCTCGAGGGGCGCGAGCCGGTCCCGATGAGCGCTGGAGACGTCTTCGTGGTGCCCAGAGGGACGCGCCACCGCCCGGTCGCCGACGAGCCCGCGCACGCGCTCATGGTGGAGCGTCCCGAGACCAAGCAGTTCGGCAACTAGGTTCCGCCGGAAGGGAAGTCGCCCGAGGAGCCGGCTACGGCAACGGGCTCGGTGACGGTTCCGTGGAGTCGTCGGCTCGCGACATACTTTGTAAAGGCCGGCCCTACGGGAGCGGCTCGGCGGCCAGGCGCAGCAGGAGGAGGGCGACGTCGTCGCTGCGACGGCCGACCTCCTCGACGTTCCTGATCAGGCTCTCCGCAAGCTCGTTCAACGGCTGGTCGCCGTCGCTCGCGAGCCTGGTGCCAAGAGCCGCCAGGCCGTCGTCGATGTCGATGCCCGGCACCTCGATCAGGCCGTCGGTATAGAGCGCCAGGAGACTGCCGACCTCCAGCGGCACGTTCGTGCACGGGTACTCCGTCTCGGGTTCGATGCCGAGCAGGAGGCCCCCAGGGACGTGAATCACCTCAACGTCGCCGTTGGGATGCCGGACGAGAGGCTCAGGATGACCCGCCCGGGCGAGACGCGCCTCGCAGCGCCGGAGGTCGAGATGAACGTAGACACAACTGGCGAACAGGCCGGGATCGAGGTCGGTGAGCATCTGGTTCGTCCGGTACATCACCTCGCCGGGGTCGGCGCCGGCCGCGGCATAGGCGCGCACCGCCGTACGGAGCTGGCCCATGAGGGCGGCGGCGGTGACGTTGTGCCCTTGGACGTCGCCGATGATGGCCGCGGCCGCTCCGTCGGGCAGGCGGATGAGGTCGTAGAAGTCGCCCCCGATGTCCATGCCCTCGGTGCCCGGCAGATAGCGGGCCGCCGCGTCGAGCCCCGGTATGCGCGGAAGGGCGTGCGGGAGCAGGCCCTCCTGCAGGCCGCGAGCGAGTTCCGACTTGGCGTCGTACAGCCGGGCGCGCTCCATCGCCTGCGCGATCAGGCCGCCCAGCGAGGTCAGGACGGCGCGGTCCTCGACGGTGAAGGGGTGCGGCTCGCGGAAGGCGAGCACACACGTGCCGACGGGGCGGCCCGAGGCGATCAGGGGCAGCAGCGCCCATGCGGCCATGCCGTCGTCAGGGGCGACGGCGGACGGGTAGATCTGGTACAGCTCGTCATGCGATTCGAAGAAGTTGGGCACGCCGGTGACCATCGCCCTGATGCTCGGCGTGGGTGAGGTCAGGGTGAGCCGGCCGTACTGCTCGATGATGTGGGGCGGGAAACCCCGATGGCCGACGACGCGCAGCAGTCCCTCCTCGGCCGCCAGCAGAGCCACGGCCTGGGCGCCGAACGCGGGCATGATCTGGTCGGCGACCAGGGTCACCACATCCCGGACGCCGGCGGCCTGTGTCAGCGTGCTGGCCAGATGGAGGACGTGGTAGATGGCCCCTGTCCTGATGGGAAGCGCCACGTCGATCGGAAGCGTGTGGGCCGGAGCGGCCTCCGTCTCCACGGGAGCCGGGCTGATGCGTACGGTGATGCCGGAGATCGAGGGGTACAGGTCGAAGGCCAGCCACCGCTCCGGTGGGCACAGCGCCACGAACGAGGACGGCTGCTGGCTGATCATCGCCCTGCGGTAGCGGTCCTCGTACACCGGGTCGTCCAGCCACGGCAGCACGGTCCAGGGCTGGGCGCCGATCAGCCGCAGCGGCGACTCGCCGAGCAGGGCGGCTCCCCTGGGGCTGATGTAGGTGAGGCGGCCTTTGACGTCCAGCGTGCAGATCCCCTCGGGCAGGCGGGCCACCATCGCCCCGAGTATCTCCGCCGGATCGGTGAGCGGCGCCGCCTCGTGCCGGCCGCTGCGCCGCCTCGACGGACTCTTGCCGGCCAGGGCCTGCAGCTTCTCCGCCAGTTCGGCCGCGGCGGCGGTGAGGCGCTCACGCGTGTGGGCGGGCGGCGGAGGATAGGAGCCGGACCAGACGATGAACATCGCCCCGTAGTCGCCCGCGGGGGTGGACAGCGGGACCGCCGCGAGGGAGAACTCGTAGGGCAGGGCGACGGCGATCGTCGGGTAGCAGCGGACCATGTCCTCCTCGCTGCCCACCCACACCAGCCGCTTGTCCCGCAGCGCGTCGGCCACGGGGATCGGCGCGGTCAGGCTCACCCGCTCCCACGGCTGGACGAACTCCCGCGGCAACCCCTCCATCATCGCCAGCTCCAGCACCTGGCCGTCAGGAGAGAGGCGGTAGATAGCACCGGTATGGGCGCCGATCTCCTGCAGCATCTCGGTCAGGACCTTGAGCAGCGCGTCCTGGTCGTCTCCCTCATCCGAGGCGGAGATCGTCTCGTTGGGTGGGAACTGTCGCCCCAAAGCCACCACCTCATTCCAGGGTCCTACATATAGGACGTTACCCCGACTGACCTGGAACTTTGGTGACGAGCCCGGTGGATGGGCACGCTTCGGCGGCGACGTGGCGCATGGCTGACGCCTCCGCTGAGCGCCCCTCCGCGCGACGGCGTCCCGGGCGCTCTTCTGGAAGACGTCAACGGAGGGTCAAGCGCCGTTGATGGCGCCCCGCGGATCGTCATGGCCCCGAGCGTCGGCGCGGCGCCGGTACCGTTAGGGCGACTAACGCAAGTCGCTACGATCGACGGCATGAGCACCGGCGACATGCGGCACCTCGGCGACGATCCGGCCACTCCGGCGCGGCTGAGGCAGATCCCGAGCAGGCTGCTGTCGATCGCGGCGGCGCAGGCCGACCGGTCGGTGAGCGCGGGGCTGGCCGCCGCCGACGCGCACAAGTGGCACTACGCCGTCTTGGCCGCCCTGGACGACTCCGGTCAGGCCAGCCAGGCCACGCTGAGCCGTCGCACCGGCATCTACCGCAGTGACCTGGTCTCGGTCATCAACGAACTGGCCGGACGTGGGCTGGTGCGACGGGAGAATGACCTGTCCGACCGCCGGCGCAACATCATCACCCTGACCGCGGAAGGGCGGGAGCAGTTGAGCCGGCTCGACCATCTCGTGTCGGCCCTCCAGGACGACGTGCTCGCCCCGCTGTCGCCGGCGGAACGGGAGCAGCTGGTCGGGCTGCTGAGCCGGCTGGTCCAGCACCACGCCACGTAGACGCGGTCGCGCGGGGAGGCCTGCGCGAGGGGGCGGATGGGGAGGGGGCCGTCGACGTCTACGCGGCGCTCTGGACGTCGCCGTCTACGCCGCGCTCACCGGCGAGCGCGGGTGGCCACCCGATCGGATCGAGCTCGCGGGCCTCGCTCGCCGCCGCGAGTGGTACGGATCGGGATCTTGTGGGCGACACCCAATTGCTCTATAACGTGTAGTACTACTGCTTGTAGAGTTGATAGGGGGCCGCCGGTGCGCGTGCTTGTGGTGGGGGCGGGGATCAGCGGGCTCGCCGCGGCGCGGGGCCTGATCGCCGCGGGGCACGAGGTGGTGGTGCTGGAGCGGGCGCAGGGGCTGCGCCTCGGGGGCGGGGCCGTCACCCTCTGGTACAACGGCACCGCCATCCTCGCGGACCTGGGCGTCGACCTGGACGGCACGGGGCAGCGGCTGGCGACGTTGCGCCTGCGGACGCGCAGCGGCCGCAAGGTGCTGGAGTTCGACCTGGAAGCGCTGGCGGCACGGTTCGGGTCGGCGGCGCGGGTGATCCCGCGCGGATCGCTGATCACCCTCCTGGAGAGCGGGCTGCCGGAGGGGACCGTGCAGTTCGGCGCGGAGGTCGCCGAACTGCGGGCCGACCGTGACGGAGTACGGCTGCGCACGCCGACGGGTCAGGAGTACAGCGGCGACTTCCTGGTGGGAGCCGACGGCGTGCGCTCGCGGGTGCGCGCCCTCGTCCTGGGTGACGGACCGGCGGCCATGACCGGCACGGCGATCTGGCAGGGACTGACACCGGCCCCGTTCGATCCCGGGCCGGTCACGACGCTGATGGTCGGCCGGCAGGGCGACTTCGGCTACATGGGCGCGGGTGACGGGCTCATGCAGTGGTTCTTCGACGTGCCGTGGTCGCCGGGAGCGCCGCAGGAGGACAAACCGCTGGAGATGCTGCGCCGGCGGTTCGCCGGGTGGGGTCCGCAGGTCGAGCAGGTTCTGGCGTCGCTGGCGGACGGCGACGCCGAGGTGTTCCCGCACACCAGGCACAAGGTGCCGCGCCGCTGGGGCGACGGGCGGTGCGTGCTGCTCGGTGACGCGGCGCACGGGATGCCGCCCGTCATGGCGCAGGGCACCAACCAGGCGCTCGAGGACGTGGCGGCCCTTCTGGACTGCCTGGACGCCGCGCCCGATCCGGCCGCGGTCGTCGGCGCGTACTCCTCCAGGCGGAGGCGGCGGGCGGCCCTGGCCTCCACGGTCGCCTCGCACAGCCTCGCGGTGTCGGGTCCGAGGGCGCTGATGCAGAGCGAGTACGTCTTACGCATGAACGGCTTCGTGCCACCGGGACTTGCCACGCGGGGGTTCGGGCTGCTGCTGAGCACCATCAGCAGCAGGATCTGACGCCGGCAGGCTCCATCCCGCTCAGCGCGCGAGCCGGGCGAGGAGCTCTCCGAGCTGCTCGGGCCGGGGGTTCGCGCCGGTCAGCACGGTGGCCAGCCGCTCGCCTGCGACCTGTCCCGTGGCGATCGCGGCCAGGCCCGCCGCGCCCGCGGGCTCGAGGAGCACTCCCAGCGTCCGTGCCGCTCGCTCCATGGCGGCGGCGATGGCCTCGTCGGTCACCAGCACCATCTCGTCGATGAGTTCGCGCGCCCGCCGCACGGACTCCTCGATGGGGAGGCACACCGAGATCCCTTCGGCGAAGGTGTCGGCCCGCTCGATGGCGACCGCATGCCCTGCTTCCAGGCTGCGCAGCATCGAGGGCGCGCCCGCGGCGTTGACCCCCACGACGCGGGTGGTGGGGGAGTGCGCCTTGATCCAGCGCGCCACACCGCTGATGAGGGCGCCGTCTCCGACGGGGAGCACGACGGCGTCGAACGCCTGGCCCGCGGCCAGCTCCACGCCGATGGTGCCCGCCCCCTCCGCGATCGCCGGCTGGAAGCCGTCTCTGAGGAAGACGACGTCGGGATGCTCGGCGGCGTACGCGGCCGCGGCGGCGCGGGCGGCCGAGCCGTCCGGGCCGGCCGGGCTGACGCGGGCGCCGAAGGCCTCCATCCTGGCCTGCTTGCCCGGATTGATCGTCCGAGGGACGAACACCTGGACCCGCATGCCGCGAGCCCGCCCCGCGTAGGCGACGGCCTGCCCGAAGTTCCCCGAGGACGCGCAGACCACCCGGGTGCCGGGGTCAAGGGCGCTCAGCGCGAAGTCGGCGCCTCTGCCCTTGAAGCTGCGTATGGGGTTGGCGGTCTCGAGTTTCACCGTGACGGTGCGGTCCAGTAGCTCGTCGACGTACTGCGGGGTGTCGAGGAACTGCGGGTCGATCACCCGCGCGGCCTTCTCGATGTTGGCCAGGTCGAGATCCATGGTCGTCGCCTTTCGCGAGGGGTTTCCCGTCAGACGCTAGGCGAACACGTGATCGAGGCGATTGAGATTTTTCGCGCCCAGGCGCAATAATTTCGCATGGACGAGATCGACCACCGCCTGCTCGGTCTTCTGCAGGACGACGCAGGCCGTACCTTGTTCGAGCTCGGCGAGCTGGTCGGTCTCTCGCCGAGCGCCGTGCAGCGTCGTATCGCCCGTTACCGCGCCGACGGGGTGCTGCTCAAGGAGATCGCCGTCCTGGATCCTCGGCGTCTCGGCCCCGTGGTCCTGGCCACCGTCCTGGTGACGCTGGTTCACGAGACGTTCGAGCACCACCGCGCCTTCGCCGAAAGGATGCGGGAGACGCCGCAGGTGCAGCAGTGCTACAACGTCGCGGGCCCGTGGGACTACGTCGTCATCCTGGCGGCTCCGAGCATCCACGAGTGCGGGATGCTCGGGAACCGGCTGTTCAAGAGCGACGACAACGTCCAGCGCTACGAGACGCTGGTCGTGTTCGACACGGTGAAGACCGGCCTGACGATCCCGTTCTCCGTGTGAGCACCGGTCGTGGCGCCCCCTCCCTACGGGGCCGGCAGCGGCATCATGCGCGACTCGGCGGAGTGCTGCACCAGTGTGACGAGCACGTCCCTGGTGGAGTTCCGCTTCCGCGCGTCGCACATGACGATCGGGATCGAGGGCTTGAGCTGGAGCGCCAGCCGTACCTCGTCGAGGTCGTAGGTGGGCGCGCCTTCGAAGGCGTTGACCGCGACCACGAACGGTGTTCCGCGCCGTTCGAAGTAGTCGATCGAGTGGAAGCAGTCGGCCAGGCGCCGGGTGTCGGCGAGGACGACAGCACCGAGGGAGCCCTTGGCCAGTTCGTCCCAGACGAACCAGAACCGCTCCTGGCCCGGTGTGCCGAACAGGTAGAGCACGTAGTCCTGGCCGAGGGTGATGCGTCCGAAGTCCATCGCGACGGTGGTCGTGCCCTTGGCGGCCACTCCTGAGAGGTCGTCGACGCCGACGCCGCGGTCGGTGAGGATCTCCTCGGTTCGCAGCGGCCTGATCTCGGACACGGCGCCGACCATGGTGGTCTTGCCCGCGCCGAAGCCGCCCGCGACGACGATTTTGACAGCAGTGGGCAGTCGTAGGTGGTTAGAGCGATCGAAGGCCATCGAGCACCGCCTTGTACATGTTCATGTCGGCCATGTCCGCCTCGAATTGCGGTTCTCGTGCGGAGATGAGATTGCGGTCGTAGAGGTCTGCCAGCAGCACGCGGATGATGCCGACGGGGAGATTCAGATCGGCGGCGAGTTCGGCGACGGATCTGGGCGCCCTGCAGAGCCGCAGGATCGACAGGTGTTCGGGGTCGAGTCCTGTCTCGGTTTCGGGCGGTGAATCCACCGTGAGCGCCATGGAGATCAGGTCGAACTTACCGTTGGCGGGTCGCGCCCGCCCACGTGTCACCACGTAGGGCCGGATGATCTCCGGTTCGACCCATCCGTCACCTGGGAGTTCGTTCACTGTTGGCTCCGGGCGTGCATCTCTGCAGTGCGGGCGTCTGAAGTGAGGTAGTGGCCGACACGAGTGACGAGCGTGGCCATCTCGAAGACCACCAGGCCGATGTCGGCCTCGTGGCCGCACAGGACGGCCAGGCAGGCCCCTTGTCCCGCCACGCTGACGATGAGGAACCCGGACTTCCACTCCACCACCGTCTGCCGTACCTTGCCGCCGCTGACGTGATCGGCGACGCCTCTGGCCAGGCTCTGCAGTCCGGCCGCCACGGCCGACAGATGCTCGCCGTCGGTGCGCTGCAGGTCTGCTGAGGATGCCATCAGCAGGCCGTCAGAGGAGAACACGATGGCGTGGTCGGTGTGGTTGACCCGATTGACCAGATCGTCGAGCAGCCAGTTCAGATCTGGGCTCGCACTGGATGTCACGCGTCGTCTCCAGACTGGTGGTCCTGTATGAGCTTCTCCGCCGCGGACCTGCCGCGACGGTTACCGGACTGCAGGGACTGCATCATCGCGCGGATCTCCTCCGGCGAGCGCAGGTCGTCGTCCTGCTCATCCGGTGGTGGCCCGATGAGGCTGGGCGGTGTGGGCGCGGCCTCCTCTCGCAGGGCGGGCACGAGGTTGGCCTGCGGCACCCTGAACGGCAGCCCCGACGGAGTGAACCCGGTGGGCGTCGGCGCGGCGGGCGCGGCCTCCTCGGCCGGTTCGCTGTCGGCGGCGGGCGGTGCCGTACGCTGCGGCAGCGCTGTGAGGCCGGTCTGAGGCGAGGCCGGACGGGCAGGCTGACGCGTGGCCGGCGCGCGCGTGGCCGTGGCACGCGTGGCGGTGGCGGTCGTCTGCCTGATCGGCAGGCTCGTGAGGGGCTCGTCCTCGAGCGGCTGGACGGGGCCGGTTTCGACGAGCTCCTGGGGCAGCATCACGACGACGGTGGTTCCGCCGTAAGGGGAGGCCTTCAGCACGACCTGGATCTGGTGACGTGCGGCCAGGCGACTGACGACGTAGAGGCCCAGCCTCGCCGTGGCCCCGGTGATGCGGAACTCCGGCGGGTCGGCGATGCGCTCGTTGGCGGCGGCCAGGTCTTCCGGCTTCATGCCAAGACCGCGGTCCTCGATCTCCACCACGTAGCCGTTGGCCACTAGCTGCCCGCTGACCTGGACGTTGGTGTAGGGCGGGGAGAAGGAGACCGCGTTCTCGATCAGCTCGGCCAGCAGGTGGACGACGTCTCCGACGGCGCGACCGACCAGGACGACATCGCCCATGGGCATGAGCGAGACGCGGGTGTAGTCCTCGACCTCGGCCAGCGCGCCGCGGACCACGTCGACCATGGGCACCGAGCGGCGCCAGGTACGCGCGGGAGAGGAGCCGGAGAGCACGATGAGGTTCTCCGCGTTGCGCCGCGTGCGGACGGCCAGGTGGTCCAGGCGGAAGAGATCCTCCAGCTCCACTGGGTCGGTCTCGCGCCGCTCCATCACGTCCAGCACGTTGAGCTGCCTCTGCACGAGGCCTTGGGTTCTGCGGGCCATGCTGATGAGGATGTCGCGGATGCTCTGCCGCAGTGCCGCCTGCTCGGCGGCGATCCGGATGGCGGTCTCCTGCACGGTGTTGAACGCCTGACCGACCTGCCCGATCTCCCCGGTGCCGAACTGCAGCGGCGGCGCCTCGACGGCGACGTCGACCCGCTCGCCGTTGCCGATGCGCTCGACCACCCGAGGCAGCCGTTCGTCAGAGAGCTCGTGCGCCGCGTCGCGCAGCTTCTGCAGCTGGGCGAAGAGGGCCCGAGCGGTGGTGATGGACAGGACGATCGACGCGACGACGGCGATGAGGCCGAGACCGCCGGCCAGGGCCAGCCGCACGACGACGCCCACGGCGACGGGCGTCGCGCGCTCCACGACACGGTCGCCCGCGCCGAGCACCAGGCCGTTGAAGTCGGTCAGGGCCTGCTCGGTCGCGGCCTTCCACTGCTCGGCGCTGAAAGGAATGGTCTCCACGACACTTCCCTGCCGCGCGAGAAGAGTCTCGAGGTCGTGCAGCCGGGTGAACGACCTGCCCTTGATCAGCTTGTCGTAGGCCGCTCGATCGGCATCGGGCAGCTCCGACGCGGCCTGCTCGGCGACGATGTGCCAGGCGCCCACCGTTCTGGTGAACTGCTCGTGCTCCTCGGCGTCCAGCCGTCCTTGGGCCAGCGCCCCGGCCAGCAGAGCGTCCTCTCTGGCGAGAATCTCTCGCGCCTTGCTGAGAGCCATGAGGGTACGGATGTCCCCGGCGAGGGTCTTGTCGTCGAGGGTGGCCATCGCGCCGTACATCCGATAGACGGAGTCGATGACGTCGGCGTACGCCGCGCTGGCCTCGATGCGGGTCACGCGTCCCGCGTCGACGGCCTGCCGGATGCTCGCGAGGTCGTCGAGCTTGGCGAACATGTCGGCGAGCCGCTTCTCGCCCAGGTCGTCGACCGCCCACTCGACGATTCCTGCGCGTGCTGAGGTCTCGAACTCGGCCTTGGTCCGATCGGCGCGCTGCCGCTGATCTTGCAGCTCCTTGCGGGAGCGAGGGGAACGCTCACCCAGTTGGATCATCGATGCCCGGCGTTCGCGCTGAAGTTCGACCAGCAGAGGCTCGCTCGGCCCGACCACGCTGCTGTCGAGCTGGGCGACCCAGAGGAGGTTGACGCCCTCGCGCAGGGTGACCCAGGCCGCGAAGGACCACAGAGCCGCCAGTGAGAGGAGCAAAGCCGTGACCTTGGTCCGCAGACGTGTATTGCGGAGGCGCATAGTACCTACTCTGCGAAGTCATGTGAGGGGCTGAGTGCCGGGAGACAGCGGCATAACGGCGCCGACGACCCGGGCACCCTAGCAAAGAATCGTGATCTTGATCAAGCAGTCTTTTCCGCTTGGTTTTTCCCTTTGTCAAGCAAGATCGTTAATAGGTAGGGTCGGTTCGTGAGCGGACCTGGCCCTGAGGCCTATTTCGAGATCCGTAACGACCTCGCGGACGGCTTGCTCAAGGGGTCACACCAACTCGCGGGTGTGCCCGAGACGGATCGGGCGACCGTCCTGCGCGCGGCGCTGGATGCCGTACCCGAGGCCTCCGCGATGCTGCGCCCCTATCCTGTGCTGTTCGCCGACGGCGAGAGCTCGGCCAGCCGGGTGGCCTTCAGCTGCCTGTCGGCCGCCGCCACGTTTCCGCGCGCGACCCGTGGCCGGCTGGCCGATCTCGGAGCGTTGACCGCGATCCTGTTCGGCATCGACGACATCGCGGACGGCATCGCCGGCGAATGGTCCGAGGGGGAGGTCTCGGCGTTCTTCGCCGAGCTCCTCGCGATCCTGTCCGGTGACGCCGGCGCGGACCCGTCCGAGGAGCCCGTCGGGCAGATCCTGGCCGCGTGGACCCATTGGTGCGCCCGCTTCCACGCCTACGCGGGCGCCGAGGTTCACTCGCCGAACCTGGTGCGGCAGATGGACATCGCCTTCGCGGCCATGGCGCGGGAGCGCGCCTGGGCCGCGGGAGTCGAGCCGTGGCCGTCCTACGACGGCTATCTCGCCAACGGGCTGCTCACCATCCTCTACCCCACCTGGTGGGCGGCGGCCCTGGCCATGTGCGGCCCCGCCCCGGCGGACGCGGAGCACTGGACGGCGATCGAGCCCATGACGCATCTGGGCGCATCATCCATGCGGCTGGCCAACGACATCCGCTCGTTCGAACGCGAGAAGAGCGAGGGCAAGCCCAACTCCATCAGCATCCTGCAGGCCTCGGGCGTCGGCGCGGCCGCTGCGGTGCGGCGGGTCACGGCCCACATCGATGAGATCGACGCGGCTTTCCTCGGCGAGGTCGCCCAGGTGGGCGGTGAACTGGCGGAGATCGCGGAAGGGCAGCTCAGAAGCGTCTCCTTCAACGGCCGCTGGTACATGGCCAGGGACACCCACGCCTACACCGTGCGGGACCTGGCGGGCGAGGCCGGCCTCCGCCACGGCTAGAGGTCAAGAAGCAATCCCTGGCCGACCCGGCTGTCCTGCTCCCAGGGGGCTGGGTCCCGAGGCGCAGTCGTCGTCTGTGCGGGACCCGGCCGGGTGCCGGCCTCCTCCCTGCGAGCCCGGCCTGCCGTCTTGGCGGGGCCGCACGCTCACGCCCTGCGGCCCGACCTGAGCTCGAGCTTCAGCAGGAGCTTCTCCTTGGGCCGCGCCGACGCCCCGGGCACGGGCGTCAGGCGCTGCGGATTGGTCAGCGTCAGGTGGTACCTGCTGAGCAGGTTGGCGACCACCAACGGGGCCTTGAGGTAGAACAGGTGCTGTCCGAGGCAGCTGTGCGGACCGGCGCCGAAGGGGATGAAGGCGTAGCGATGCCGCCGCTCGTTACGCTCCGGCGCCCAGCGCTCGGGGTCGAAGACGAGTGGCCGCTGCCAGAACTCCTCCAGCCGGTGGGTGGTGTAGGGGCTGACCAGCACCTGCGAGCCCGCCTTGATCGGGACGCCACCGATCTCCGTGTCCGCCACCGTCTGGCGAGGGATGATCCACCCCGACGGGTAGACACGCAACAGCTCCTGCAGGACCATGCGGAGGTAGCCGAGCCTGGGGACGTGCTCCGAGCGGACCGGGCCTTCCCCGACCACCTCGTCGACCTCCGCCTGCAGGCGGGCGTAGACGTCAGGATGATCATGCAGGACGGACCACAGCCAGGTCAGCGACATCGCGGTGGTCTCCGACGCGGCCCCGTAGATGCTGACCAGGTCGTCGCGGACCTGCTTGAGGTCGACTTCACCGTCCTGCCGGATCCTGGCGCCGATCAGCGCGGAGACCACCTCTCTGGAGCCGGTGCCCTCGGTGCGCGCCTGCTCGATCAGGGGATAGACGATCTCGTCGATCTTCTTGGCGGCCGCGAGAAAGGCGCGGTCCCCCGGCACCTTGATGGAGTAGGGCGCGAAGGGGAACAGCAGCCGGAAGGCGATCGAGGTCGCGCACGTGGCGAACTCCGGCGCAAGCCGCTCGGCGACGTCGCGGGAGATCCGCCCACCGAACAGCACCTTGATGACGGCCTGGTTGACGATCCTCGTCATCTGATGGCCGCCGTCGACGGGCCGGCCGCTCAGCGCGTACGCGTCGAGCTCGAGGATACAGTCGGCGATGATGTCGGCCATGTCCTCGCCCAGCGAGGCGGTGTATCTCGCGGTGAACAGCGGCTGGAGGATCCTCCTGCTGGACTCCCAGCCCTCGCCCTCCCCGAGGATGCTCCGGCCGATCACGCGCTGGAGCGGCCGCCAGAACATTCCCTCGCGCACGAAGTTGGACCAGTCCGTCTTCAGTACCTGCTGGACGTGGTCGGGGTGGGAGACCAGGTACGGCCGGAAAGGACCGATGTCCAACCGGACGATCCGGCCGCCGGTCTCGGTGCCCATCTTGGCCAGCTCGGTGACCGGATCCTTCACCAGTCGGGGGACGGCACGGTAGAAGGGAAGGACGCGCAGTCCAGAGGCAGCGGTGTCCGCGTCGAACGGCATGCGTCGATCCCCACTTCAAACGCCTCGGGCATCACATGCCAAAAGAGTCGCTCTTCCGACATATGTCACTCTTTGCGCGAAGTATCACATGATCATCCATATCTGATCAAGATGGTCACGCGAGCCGCGCATTCCGAGGGCCGGACAGGGGGCATGTGTGGTCGGTGCGGCCGTTCCTGTCCGAGCTGCCGCGCCGCAGGCTCGGGCAGGGAACGGCCGCCGGCGGCGTGGCGGCCGCGCTTGGCATACGGCTCGCCCATCGCCCACCGCTAATGATCTTCCCACGAACACGGAGTGCGCCGTCTCTCCGGCCCGGGGGCCCCGCATCCGCTTCGAGAAGGTCGATGTGCCGGGGCCGCCCGCTCTCCGCGTTCGCCCGCACCGGTGGCGGACAAACCTTTACAATGCGGCCGAACGTGATCTTTGCCTTCAAGTCAGAATAGGGGACAGATGTCGATCCACAGGCGTACGGCGGGCGCACTCCTCGTCGGAGCTCTCACCATCGTGGGGCTGGGAGCGGGAACCACCGCGGCCTCGGCGGGCGCGAGCGGCGCCCCGTGCTCGGGGAAGACCGGCCTTCACATCACGGCCAAGGGCGAGACCAGCGGGAAGGCCTGGGCGGATGTCCTCAACTGCGGCAGCACGGACCTCGTGACGCTCGACATCGCGTACGGGCCGGATCCGTTGTGTCGCGAGATCCGTCACGGAGTCAACGCGCGGATCACCGCCCCCACCGCCGTCGGCAGCGTCAGGAAGGCCAAGTACTGCTGATCGTCTGACAGGCGTGACCGGCGCGAGCCTGGGCTCCCCGGTCACCCGCTCCTGGACGGCCGGCAGGATCTCGTCCGATCGTGATGTTCGGGCGGGATCCTGTCGTTTCCCCTCTGCGCAATGGCACCGCTCACCTGGTGGTCGGAGTCGCTGATAGGAACCGCGACGGGCCTCGCGATCGGTGTGCTCCCGGGCGAGCCCGGCGTGCTGCTCGCCGGCGGCACGAGGGTCAGTGACTGGTGCTCCCCGCGATCCAGGCCGTGATCGCCGCCGCGATCGCCTCGGGCTGGTCCTCGGTGGCGTGGTGGCCGGACGGGCCGATGTGCTCGATCCTCAGGCCGGCGATGTTGTCCCTGCACCAGGCGGCCGTTTCCTGGGTGATGAGCAGGGTCGGTGAGGAGTCGAAGGTGAGCAGCAGCTTGGGGACGTCGGGGCTGGCGGCCAGCCAGGTGTCGTAGGCGGCCACGCGTTCGGCCACGTCGGCGGGGTCGCCGTCGAGCGGCAGCGAGCGGGCCCACTGCAGGACGGGGCGGCGGCTTTCGCGGGTGGGGTAGGGGTCGAGGTAGGGGGCCATCTCGTCCGGGGTCAGCGGGGTGAGGACGCCGCCGGTGTAGGCGGTCTCGATGAAGAAGTTCTGGTCGAGCACCAGCTCTTCGCCCTTCGGCGAGCGCATCGTCTCAGCACGGGAGCGGGGGCCTTCGCCCAGCTCGTTCCATGACAGGGGGCGGACGATGGTTTCGAAGAAGGCGATGCCGCGCACCCGTCCGGGGTGGCGGGCGGCCTGGTCGAAGGCGAGGGCGCCGCCCCAGTCGTGGCCCACGAGGACGACGTCCCGCAGGTCGAGGGCGTCGAACCAGGCGTCGAGGTAGCGGGCGTGGTCGGCGAAGGTGTAGGCGATGTCGGGCTTGCCGGAGCGCCCCATGCCGATCAGGTCGGGGGCCAGCAGCCGGGCCGGTTCGCCGATCGCGGGCAGGACCTTCCGCCAGGCGTGGGAGGAGGAGGGGTTGCCGTGGAGGAAGACGATCGGGGCGCCGCTTCCGCTGTCTTCGTAGTGGATGGAGGAGTCCAGGACATCAATGGAGGGCATGGCCCGACAATCTGTTAGTGCGGCAAACGTTTATGACACGAACGAACTTATATCGTTAGTCCGACTAACGCAAGCGGGTCATGCCTCCGGAGGCGGTTAGAAGGCGCTCTCCCTCATGGGCAGATCGACCACGCCGGTCAGGGCGAGCAGGATCAGCCCGACCAGGAGGGCCGCGACGACCCAGGCCACCGGGTGTCCGAGGTTGAGCGTCCAGGTGTGGCCGATGCGGGCGTGGACGAGCAGGGCGGGGTCGCGGCGGTTGACGTACACCATGCCTGCCAGGAACCAGTGCCGGTCGTCATCGCGCTGGACGACCCCGGAGTCCTCCCTCTCCTCGCCGGGCAGGGCGGGCAGGCGGTGCCCCGCCGAGCCCACCCGTCGCTCCCAGGCCAGAGCCCCGACCCCCAGCGCGGCCAGCGGCAGGTACGTGGCCACCCGCCAGCCGCCGGACGGCTCGACGACACCCCAGAGCTGCAGGGCCGAGATCAGCAGGCCCAGGTTCAGGCAGGCGGCGGCCAGCAGCGACAGCACGGCGATGCCGCGCAGGTAGGTCCGGTATCGGCGGGCCGAGCCCCGAGGCCTGGCCGCGTCGAGGTCGGGGCGTGCGCGCAGGCTCACCAGCATGAGCGCGAGGGTCAGCACAGTGATCGCGGCCTGGAGGAACACGGGCTGGAAGGCGCTCGGCATCGTGGTGGCCACGCGGCGCGCGGGGTCGACGCCGTAGCCGCCGAACGCCGGGAGGGTGGCGGGCAGCCCGCCGTACCGTGACCAGCCGAGGGCGGCGGTGGACAGCAGGACGGCAAGCGCGGGCAGGGCCCAGCGCCAGGGGATGCGGACCGGATCGGTGCGGAAGCTGGTGTCCACGGTGACGCGCTGACGGTGTCCGGCCTGCCATCGTCCTTCCTGCTTCGCGCGCGCGACCCGGCGATGGGCGCGGTAGAACAGCAGCAGGTCGACAGGCACCAGGGCGACGACGGCGAGCACCTCGAAGGAGAGGGCCGCGGCGACCACGCCCGCTGCCACGATCAGGCGGGCGTAGACCCGCCGCTCGGCGATGATCACCGGGTCGGAGGCCCGTTCCGCGGGGACCCGCACCCCGAACGGCAGCGTCGGACGGGACAGCGCAGGGAGCGCGGCCATCACGATGGTGATCAGCGTGACAGTGGCCAGGTTCATGGCGATCACGGGCGAAATCCCTCCAGCAGTGTCTCGCAGCGGCGAACCACCTCGTCGCGGTCGAGGCCGTGGACGGTGGCTTCGGCCAGCAGTACGCGCATGCGTTCCTCCCAGTCGTCGGTGAAGCCGGCCTCCGGTGGGCCGGAGGCGGCGTCACGCCGGATGACCGCGCCGCTCTTGCGGTTGATCCGGATCACGCCCTGATGCCGCAGCAGGTCGTAGGCCTTGTTCACGGTGTGGAAGTTGATGCCGAAGTCGGCCGCCAGCTGCCGCGTGGAGGGGAGCGGATCGCCTTCCCGTGCCTCGCCGCAGGCGATGGCCTCCACGATCCGGTCACGGATCTGCTGGTAGATCGGGACCTCGCTGTCCAGATCGAGACTCAGATTCACAAGGCCATCTTATCTGATGTATAACTAATAGAACAGATAGATCTAGGAGATCAACGTGATCAAGATCGAGATTCGTGACCAAGCCCTGACCGTGCTGTTCGACCCGTGGGCCCGGCTGTTCACCCGCAGGAGCTCCATGACCGTGCCGCTGGCGTCCATCCGCGAGATCGAGCACCTCGACCACCCGCTCCGCGCCGCCACCGGCCTGCATGCCGGAATGCGCATGAGCGGCGTCGCCAAGGTCGGCGCCTGGATCTCCCTGCGGGGCGTCAAGCGCCTGGTCGCCGCCAGGCGGGGCGAGCCCGGCGTGCGGATCGTCCTGGCCGACCGTTCCTCGGGATACGACGAACTGATCCTCAGCGCTCCCGCGCCGGCCTTGGCGGAGGTGCGCCGATGATCGAGGTGCGCGGTCTGACCAAGACCTTCGGCCCGGTGGCCGCCGTCACCGACCTCACCTTCGACGTCGGACCCGGCACCGTGACAGGCTTCCTCGGCCCCAACGGAGCAGGCAAGACCACCACCATGCGGATGATGCTGGGCCTGGTGGCTCCCGGCTCGGGCAGCGTCACCATCGACGGCAGGCCGTACCGCGAACTGCGGGACCCCACCTCCGTCGTCGGCGCCGTACTCGACAGCTCCGGCTTCCACCCCGCGCACACCGCCCGCGACCACCTGCGTCTGTACGCCCGCATGGGCCGGTACGGCAGCGACCGCGTCGCCCGCGTGGCCGAGGTGACCGGGGTCTCCGCTTTCGCCCACCGGCGGACCCGTGGCCTGTCCACCGGCATGCGGCAGCGGCTCAACCTGGCCACCGCCCTGCTCGGCGACCCGCGGGTGTTGTTGCTCGACGAGCCGAGCAACGGCCTGGACCCTGAGGGCATCGCCTGGCTACGCCGGTTCCTGCGCGACCTGGCCGCGCAGGGCCGCACGATCCTGGTCTCCAGCCACGTGCTCGGCGAGATCGAGCAGACGGCCGACCGGGTCGTCGTCATCCGCGAAGGGCGGCTGGTCACCGCGGGCCCTCTCAGCGAGCTGTACGGCTCCGCCTCGGTCCTGGTCCGCTCGCCGCAGGCGGACCGGCTGCGCACGATGCTCGCGGCGCCGACGGAGATCCTGAGCTCCGAGGCCCTGCGTGTCCACGACCTGAGCGCCGCTGAGATCGCCTCGGTGGCCGCCGCGCACGGCATCCCGCTGCAGGAGCTCACCTCCGAGCGGCCCACCCTGGAGCAGGCATTTCTCCACCTGACAGGAGGCACCCCTTGACCACACTCATCTCCGCCGAGTGGATCCGCCTGACCAGCAGCAGGATCTGGCTGTGGGGCGGGGTCGCCGCGCTCGCCAGCGGCGCCTTCATCGGGCTGCTTGCTCTGGCGGGCCCGGAGAACTTCGACCCTCCGCTGCCTCCACTGGACACCGCTGAGGGCACTCGGGTGCTGGTGGGCCTGCTCGGCTTCCTCGCCTGCCTCCCCGCCCTGTTCGGCACCGCCGCCGTGGCCTCGGAATACCGTCACGGGACGGTCACCACCACGAGCCTCTTCGCGCCCAGGCGCTGGACCTGGCTCACCGCCAAACTGCTGGCCTACACGGGGGCCGGCCTCGTCTACGGATTCCTGGCCGCGGCTGTGGCGGGCGCGGCCCTGTTCGCCGCGGCCGCGATCGACGGCGTCACGCTCGGTCTGCCGGTGGGTGTCGTGCTGTCGCTGCTGGCCCGTGTGGCGCTGACCATGGCCGTCTACACCCTCCTGGGTGTGGCGATCGGCGCGCTCCTGCGCAATCAGGTCGCCGCGATGGCGGTCGTCGGCGGGTATCTCTACGCGGTGGAGACCGCGTTGACGATGATCCCAGGGGTGAAGGCCCTGTACCCCCTCCTGCCCGGCGGGGCCACGGCCGCGTTGACCGGGTTCACCTACCTGGCCGACGCCGTCGCCGGCCAGACGGGCGAGCCGGCCGTCCCGCTCCTGTCCGCGCCGGCCGGTGGCGCGGTGCTGGTGGGCTACGCGCTGGTCGCGGTGGCCATCGCGGTCCTGGCACCGCTGCGCAGAGACATCACCTGAGGCGCGCGCGCCCGTCCGATCAGGACGACCGGACGGGATCGGTCAGCTTCCTCCGGCCATCTCAGGAACGGCCCGCGGTGGGCCTCACTTCCAGAACTTGGCCTCGGGGAAGGTCGCGGAGGGCCCGTCCAGCAACTCCTGCTCGCGCCCGCGCAGGTGCCGGTCCATGAAGGCGACCACGTAGGCCCGGGTGACCTCCAGTTCCCTGGCCGACTGCTTGGTCAGCAGCGGGTAGTCCGTGAAGGAGGTATGGTCGCCGCCCTCCACCGTGATCCAGCGCTTCCACTCCGTCATGCGCGCCCAGTCGCGGCCCCAGGTGAAGTCCTTGCCACCAGGCTCGTGCACCTCGCCCGCGCCCATCAGCATGAACGGCCGGGCCAGACCCTTGTCAGGGATGGGCACGAAGAAGGTGCCGTCCATGTTGACTCCGGCCCGCACGCGCGAATCCTTCAGCATCGTCCACGTCGCGCTCGAGCCGCCCACCGAGTGCCCTGCCATGCCGATACGCGAGCGGTCGATGAGCCTGGCGCCCTTCCACACCGGGTGCCGCCCGAGCAGGCGGTCGAGCACGAACGACACGTCCGCCTGCCGTCCCTTGACCGCCTTGGCGCCGAAGGCCCAGGGGTCGGCTTCCTGCTCCTTGCAGGCCGCGCAGCCGGCCAGCCGGTCGCCGGGCAGGCTTGTGCCGTACGACTCGTGCACGTGGTCGATGCCGACGACCACGTACCCCCTGCTGGCCAGCTCCTCGGCGAGGCTGGTCAGCGACGAGCGCGACATCGTGAACCCGGGTGAGAGCACGATCAGCGGCAGCGCGCCCTTGCGCCCGGCAGGACGGGCCCCTGTGGTGGCGTGCGTCTTGGCGCCGCTGATCACCTCGCTCGGCACGCCGGTGAGGTTCTGACCCTTCAGCAGGGCCTCGGCCTCCTCGTCGGTCATGTACCGCGCGGGCCGGCCGCCTGCGCCCTTCTCGGCGGGGTACCACAGCGAGACCATGAGCTCCCTGGCCTTCTCCGAAGGCACCCAGGGATCGGGACGACCGCGGTCGACCAGGTGCAGACTGACCGTCCCCACCGGCTGGGCTCCGGTGGGCGCCGGCAGCGCCAGGCTCTTGTCCTGGGCGGGCTCGGTACGCGTCAGAGTCGCGGCCTGCGCCGGCACGACCGCGAGGAGGGCGAGCAGGCCCGCCGTGACGGCGCCCGCGACACGGGCACCGCGCATGATCTTGGTTTGCATGACGCCCATGCTCTCGATCTCGCCGAGGCGCGCGCTTCGGACGAATGTCCAGCTTCATGTGCGACTTGCGCAGTACGGCGGGTCCGCCTGGGGTCGCAACGACGCGATCACGAAGCCCCGCCGGTATGCCGCGCATCCTGTACGCATCGCCTCGCGGCGTACCTGCTGACCGGCGACCGGCACGCCGCCGAGGACCTCGTGCGGTCGGCGCCGGCCGAGTCGGCAACCTCGCGTTTCAGGCGCGCCAGGCGTCGGCGGCGTCCTTGGCGTACTGGGTGAAGTCGCGCGCCGGTCGGCCCAGTGCCTGCCGTACCCCGTCGGCGAGGCTCTCGTTGCGGCCGTCGAGCACCTCGGCGAACAGCGCGTTGAGGCCGACGATCTCGTCCTCGGGCAGGCCCGCCGCGCGTGCGCCCTCGGCGAACTCCTCGGGGGTGACCGGCACGTAGGCGACCTCGCGGCCGCTGGCGGCGGAGATGTCCGCCGCGGCCTCGGCGAAGGACAGCAGGCGCGGCCCCGTGAGCTCGTACACCTTCCCCGCGTGCCCTTCCTCGGTGAGGGCGGCGGTGGCCACGTCGGCGATGTCCTCGACGTCGACGAAGGGCTCCGTCACCTCCCCCGCGGGCAGCGCGATCGTGCCGCTCAGCACCGGGTCGAGCAGCCAGCCCTCGCTGAAGTTCTGCATGAACCAGCTGCAGCGCACGATCGTGGCCTCGACGCCGGAGTTGAGCACGACCTGCTCGGCCTGCTGGGCCAGCTCCTCGTTGCGGCCCGACAGCAGCACCAGGCGGCGCACTCCGGCCTGGACGGCCAGCGCGGTGAACTGGCGGATGCGGTCCAGAGCGCCGGGGAAGGCCAGGTCGGGGTAGTAGGTGATGTAGACGGCATGGACGTCGCGCACGATCGGCGCCCAGGTGGCGCTGTCCTCCCAGTCGAAATCGGGGCGGGAGCCGGCGCGCACGTCGCGGCCCAACGCCTTCAGGCGGTCCGCCACGCGGCGGCCGGTCTTGCCGGTAGCTCCGAGAACCAGGGTGGTGGTGTTGTCGTTGTTCGTCATGGCTCTAGTCCATCAGCCGGCGGTAAGACTGAACATCGTCGAGACGCGCAGGCGCATAAGCGAGCGTCTCATCCATCCCGGGCGCGGCCCGAGCTCGTCATCCCGTCAGGCGATCGAGTGATCGCGGCCCGCAGAGCCCTTCCGCGGCACTCGCCGAGGGCCACGGCTTTCCGGTCTCCTCCGCTTCCCCCTGACCTGTCCCCGACGAGGGAGCCTGCCCTGATGACACATGGTGAGGGCCATCGAGGGGTAGCGGTGCAGCTAGGGGAGGAACGTCGCAGGCTGCGCGCAGCAGGCGAGGAGACGAACGGCAATGACACGGTGCAACCGCCTGCCGGTGGGCCTGACAGGCCGCGAACGGGTCGCCTACGCGATGCGCCGGCACCTCCCTGGCGGGCGATCGACAGCACCCGACAAGACGTGACCGAGATCAAGAAAGAGTACGACGATGACCATCAGCGGATCCCACAGTACGAACTCGACCCAGGTCGGGTCGCCCCAGGGGGATGACAAGACCGACTCCACCGCGCGGCTGCGTGCCGACATCGCCCAGATGCGCGAGGACCTGGGGGACATCGTGGAGGCGCTGGCCGCCAAGGCCGACGTCAAGGCCCGTGCGAAGGCCGGGGCCAAGGACAAGACCGAGCACGTCAAGGCGAACCTCGCCGCTCATGCGCACCAGGCGGAAGCCCACGTCCGGACCATGGCCACCGAGGTCACCACCAAGGCGCGGGAGATCGCCACGAAGGACAACGCCATGCCGGCGGTGCGTCGCGGCGCCGTCGCCACCGCCGCGGTCGCGACGGCGGGCGGCGGGGCCGTCGCCGTGACGGCGTGGCTGCGCCGCCGCAACGCCGTCAGGCAGACCCCCTGGCAGCGAGCGCTGTGGGCCGCTCGGCGGAGCGGGGTACAGGTGCGCCACGTCGCCACGTCACCGGCGGCCACGCCAGGGGCGCGCGGCGCCGCCGCCGCGGGGATCGGCCTGCTCATGTTCGTGTGGCTGCGCCGCCGCCGGGCCCGCCGGCACGTCGAAATGGGGTGAGGTGCGATGGCCCTGATCTACAAGCCACTGTCACTGCTGATCAGCGTGCTGGGCGGGATGATCGCGGGCGCGCTGTTCAAGCAGGTGTGGAAGGTCGTCGCCGGGCAGGACGACGCGCCTGACGCCGACGACCAGGACTACACCTGGCGGCAGGTGCTCGTGGCCGCCATGGTGCAGGGAGCCATCTTCGGCCTGGTGAAGGCGGCCATTCAACGCGCCGGCGCGCAGGGTGTCCGCAGGACGACCGGGCACTGGCCAGGCGACGACCGACGCAAACCATCGAAGGCTCGCGGTCATGAGTAGACGCGCCGCCGCCGACCGGCCGGGGGAACCGGTCGGCGGTGACACCCCGGACAAGCCGACGGAGCTGCCCAAGAGGTCGTGGTGGGACGTGCTCAAACGCACCGTCAAGGAGTTCCAGGGGGACCACCTCACCGACTGGGCCGCGGCTCTGACCTACTACGCGACCCTGTCGATCTTTCCCGCGCTGCTGGCCGTGGTCTCGGTGCTCGGCCTGTTCGGTCAGTCGACCACCCAGTCGCTCATCGACAATTTGGGCGCCATGGCGCCGGGGCCCGCCAGGCAGACTCTCAACACTGTGCTGCAGGCCCTGCAGGGCAACCAGCGTGCCGCCGGCATCGCTGCGATCCTGGGTATCGCCGTCGCGCTGTGGTCCGCCTCGGGCTATGTCGGTGGGTTCATGCGGGCCGCCAACATCGTGTACGAGATGCCCGAGGGCCGGCCCATCTGGAAGACCCTGCCGCTGCGCCTGGCCATCACCACGGTTCTGGTGATCCTGACGGCCATCGGCTCGGTCGCGGTCGTGTTCACCGGCGGGCTGGCCGATCAGGTGGGAAAGGTCCTCGGCATCGGCGAGACCGCGCTGGTGATCTGGGGCATCGTCAAGTGGCCGATCCTGGTGATCATGGTGGCGCTGGTCCTGGCCCTGCTGTACTGGGCCGCGCCCAACGTCGAGCATCCCGGCTTCCGCTGGCTGACCCCCGGCAGCATGCTCGCCGTCGTGGTGTGGATCATCGCGTCCGCCGCGTTCGGCTTCTACGTGACCAACTTCGGCTCCTACAGCAAGACCTACGCCGCCCTGGCCGGTGTCATCGTCTTCCTGATCTGGCTGTGGATCTCCAACATCGCCGTGCTGCTCGGGGTGGAGCTCGACGCCGAACTCGCCCGCGAACGCGCCATCAGGGACGGACACCCCGCAGGACAGGAGCCCTATGTCGAGCCCCGCGACACCCGCAAGTTCAGCGAGGGCGAGCCCGCTTGAAGGCCCTTCCGGCCGCTCATCCGCGCTGCAGGGCGAGCAGCTCGGAGACCGTGACGAACCGGTAGCCCTGCTCGCGGAGGCCGGTGATCACGCCTTCGACGGCCTGGCGGGTGCTCGCCCCGCCGGCGTACCACGGGTGCAGCAAGATGATCGACCCCGGCCTGGTCTGCTCCCGCACGGCGGCGACGATCTCGGTGGCCCCCGGGGTCCTGCCGGAGTCGGGCTCCACGTCCCACATGACCGTGTGCCGCTGGTGCTCGGCCAGGTACAGCGGCAGCATCAGCAACTTCTTGCCCGTCGGCGGACGGAACGGGATCTCGCCGCGCTGACCCGCCACGCGGATGGCCGCGTCGGTCCTTTCGACCTCCTTCGCCACGGTGGAGGGGGAGACGAAGACCATGCGCTGGTGGCTGTAGGTGTGGTTGGCGAGCTGGTGCCCCGCGGCCACGAGGGCCTTCGCGTCCTGCGGCCTGGCCTCCACCTGGGAGCCGATGACGAAGAACGTCGCGCGGACCCGCTGCTCGGCGAGGACGTCGATGATCTGGCCGGTGTGCTCGTCGGGGCCGTCGTCGAAGGTCAGGGCGACGACCTTCTCGGTGGTCGCCACCCGGTGGGTCAGCTGCCCCGCCAGCTGGAAGGTCCGCGCGTTCATCAGCTGGTAGAGGCCCGCCGCCACCAGGAGGAGGACCGCGAGCAGGGCCGCGAGCAGCACGAGCCGTCTTCTCCACCCGGACTCGCGCCCGCCCGTTGAGCCTGCGTTCATGGATGATCATCGAACCACAACGCGCGGGACCGCGTGGCGCCTTCCCACTGCGACGCCCTGTCCCTCATGCTCCGCGACACCACGGCGGCTGGACTCTCCCCCTGAGGGAGACTTCATGCTGGTCCACTGGAGCCGCTGAAGATCCGGCGTGCCGGACAGCGGCTCCGCACCCGTTCATCGCCCAGTCATCGAGGAGAGCGACGCATGACGATCGTGGAGGACATCGAGGCCCGGGGCATGCAGCACTGCGAGACGACGGCGCTCGGGGTGCTGCTGCGGCACGAGGGGCTTGATCTGTCCGAGCCCATGCTGTTCGGGCTCGGCTCGGGCCTGTCCTTCATCTACTGGGACAGCAAGGCCATGGCTTTCCCCTTCCTCGGAGGCCGTGTCAAGCCGTTCGAGCTCACCCGGAATCTGGCTGCCAGGCTGGGGCTGACCCTGCGGGTCGAGGAGACCACCTCACCGCGCAAGGCGTGGGAGAACGTGGCCGGCCAACTCGACGTCGGCCGGCCGGTCGGCCTCCAGCTCGACTGCTACCACCTGGACTACTTCCGGTCCAAGGTGCGCTTCGGCGGCCATGTCGTCGCGATGTACGGCTACGACGAACACCATGCCTACCTGGTGGACACCGAGCAGCAGGGCGGAGCGGTGCGCACCAGCCGGACCAGCCTGGCGATGGCGAGGGCCGAACGTGGCCCGATGACCGCCAGGAACCGGTCCTTCGCCATCTCGCTGCCGGCGCACCCGCCCCGCTGGCAGGACCAGCTCATCCCCGCGATCAAGGCCTGCGCTGACGCCTTCCTGGCCGCCCCCATCGCGAACGTGGGCCATCGCGGCATCGAGAAGGCCGCCGGCCAGGTGCCCAGGTGGCTGCTGCGCGTGGAGCGGCCAGAGCGGGACCTGCCGCAGGCGGCCCTCCTCATGGAGAAGGCGGGCACCGGCGGCGCCCTGTTCCGCGCCCTCTACCGTGACTTCCTCGAAGAGTGCGCCGGGCTGATCGACGACGACGGCCTGCGCACCGGCCACCGGCTGTACGGCGAGGCCGCCACCATGTGGACGGAGGTGGCCGGCTTGATCGCCGAAGCCGGGCAGAGCGGCGACGACGCACACCTCCAGCAGGCCGGCGTCATCCTCCACGACCTTTCGCGCATCGAGCGGGAGGCCATGCAGGCGCTACGTCAGCTGTAGCTCTGGAGAGCGGCCGTCCGCCGCGTCCTCGACCCCGGTAGCGTAGGGATCAGGTGGGTCGCGCTGATGTCCGGAGCCTCTCCTGCGCCACAGCAGATCGTCATCGACAGGGACAGCGGCGATCTGCTCGCCGTACATGACGCGCTGATCCCGGCGGACGGTCAGGCGAGCGAGTCCGGCGACGGCGAAGTGTTCGACTCGTACGTGGTCAAGCGGCTGGGCTGGACCGACGAGGCGCCCCAGGAGTGAGCGGGACGTGGCCCGCGCCGTTGACAGGTCTACCAACCAAGCGCATGCTTCGTCAACGCCAGGCGCGAAGCGCCGGCCACAGATCAGCCTCACGTCGAAGGGATGCGCCATGCCCACGGACCAGAACCCCCAGCCGACGCCCCTCCCAGGGCACACCAGGCGGCAGGTGTTACGCGGGGCGGCGGGAGCCGTCCTCACCACCGGCGTCCTGGGCGGCCTCGGCGGCACCGCCTACGCGGCCGTCGAGGACTACGACGTCGTCGTGGTGGGCTCAGGCGCGGCAGGTATGACGGCGGCGCTGCGGGCGGCCAGGCGCGGGCTGCGGACCGTGGTGATCGAGAAGGCGCCCACGTTCGGGGGTTCGGCGGCCCGCTCGGGAGCCGGCATCTGGATCCCGAACAACGAGGTCATCCTGGCCGCGGGCGTCCCCGACACGCCCGCGAAGGCGGCCGCCTACCTCGCGGCGGTCGTGGGCGGCGGGGTGCCCGCCGACCGGCAGTCCGCCTTCCTCACCCACGGCCCGGCGATGATCTCGTTCGTGATGCGGAACAGCCCCCTGCGCTTCCGTTGGATGGAGGGCTACTCCGACTACTATCCGGAGCTGCAGGGCGGGATGCCGAACGGCCGCTCCATCGAGCCCGACCAGCTCGACGGCAGGGCCCTCGGCGCCGAGCTCGCCCATCTGAACCCCGCCTACATCCCCACGCCCGCGGGGCTCGTCGTGTTCAGCGCCGACTACAAGTGGCTCAACCTCGCCGCCGTCAACCTCAAGGGGGCGGCCGTCTCCGCCGAGTGCGTGGCCAGGTACACCGCCGCCGCGCTGCGCGGGGAGATCCCCCTGACGATGGGCCAGGCGCTGGCAGGCGGGCTGCGCGCGGGTCTGCTGGCCGCCGGGGTGCCGGTGCGGCTGAACACGCCGCTGGTGGACCTGCGGTTCGACGGGGACGGCAGGGCCACGGGCGTGGTCGTGTCGCACAACGGCGGGCAGGTGCTGGTCAGGGCCGCGCGCGGCGTCATCGTCGGCTCCGGCGGCTTCGAGCACGACCTGGCCATGCGCACGGAGTTCCAGCGACAGCCCATCGGGACGGACTGGACGGTCGGCGCCCAGGAGAACACCGGTGACGGCATCAGGGCGGGCCGCCGCGCCGGGGCCGCGCTCGACCTGATGGACGACGCCTGGTGGGGCCCGGCGATCCCGCTGCCGGACGAGCCGTACTTCTGCCTGGCCGAGCGCACGCTGCCGGGCGGCATCCTGGTCAACGGGGACGGCGTGCGGTTCGTCAACGAGGGCGCGCCGTACAGCGACGTCGTGCACGTCATGTACGACCGCAACGCCAGCGGGCCGCACATTCCCTGCTGGCTGATCGTGGACCAGAACTACCGCAACAGGTACCTGTTCAAGGACCTCGCGCCGACGCTGCCGTTCCCCGACTCCTGGTACGCCGCGGGCGCCGTCCACAAGGCCTGGACGATCGGTGACCTGGCGGCGAAGATCGGCGTCCCCTCCGCGGCCCTGCGGCAGACGGTCACCAGGTTCAACGGCTTCGCGCGGACGGGAAAGGACCTGGACTTCCATCGCGGCGACAGCGTCTACGACCACTACTACACCGACCCCGCCGTCCGCCCGAACTCCTGCCTGGCGCCGCTGTGGCTGCCGCCGTACTACGCCCTCAAGATCGTCCCAGGGGATCTCGGCACCAAGGGCGGGATGCGCACGGACGCGCGGGCGCGCGTGCTGCGCGCGGACGGATCCGTCATCCCCGGCCTGTACGCCGCGGGCAACGCGAGCGGGGCGGTGATGGGCCACAGCTACGCGGGAGCGGGCTCGACGCTCGGTCCCGCGATGACCTTCGGCTACATCGCCGCCGACGACCTCGCCGGCGCGCCGTGACACCAGGGTGGACGGTCGAGGACGCCGTGGCCGTCCACCCGAGGGCGGCCGTCAGGCCGACGACTGGCCGTGCAGCACGAGCGCCCAGACCAGCAGCGCGAAGGCGGGGACGCTGGTGAACACGCGGACCAGGTTGAACCTGGCCCACCTGGCCTCGTCGAACTGCCGGCGGACCGCGGCCACGTCCATCCGGTCAGGGTCTCCCGCCGCCTTGATCGCGTCGTTGCGCGGCACGTTGACCGCGATCGTGATGACGACGGTGACGGCGTACAGCACGAGTGCGATGACGATCCAGGCGAAGGCGGGCCTGCCGAGCTGTGTCACGGCGGCGGCGATGGTGAACAGCAGCGCGCCGAGGAAGCCGCCGCCGATGAACCACGGATTGATGATCGCCCGGTCGAGCGCCTGGAACGCCCCGACGAAGGTGCGGTCGTCGGTCCGCCTGAGGCCCGGCATGACGGTGTGCGCGTAGAGGGCGAAGACGCTGGAGACCATTCCCATGGACAGCGTCGCGGCGATCAGCGCCAGCGTCGAGAGTACGTCCATCATGCGCTCCCAACGTGAGGGGTGGGCGGTTCGCCCGGGATGACTGTAGCGGACGACCCGCTCGCCGAGCGAGCCGTCGACGATCATGATGGGGCGGGCGTTAGCCTCGTCTCGCCTGGTGTCGTGGGCCGGGTTCCGAGCTTGAAGGAGCGAGCAACAATGATCTTCATCACCGCGAAGTTCCGTGTCCGGCCCGAGCACGCCGACAGGTGGCCCGAGATCACGGACGAGTTCACCAGGGCCACCCGCGGCGAGCCCGGCTGCCTGTGGTTCGACTGGTCGCGCAGCGTCGACAGGCCCGACGAGTACGTCCTGGTCGAGGCGTTCCGCGACGGCGAGGCAGGCGCCGCCCACGTCCGGTCCGAGCACTTCAGGAAGGCGCAGCAGGCGCTTCCCGGGTATCTGGCGGAGACGCCGCGGATCGTGAACGCGGAGGTGGCGCAGCAGGACTGGTCGCTCCTCGGCGAGCTGGCCGTCCCCGAGGACCGCGCGTAGGTCAGTGAGCCGTCATCGCCACATCGAACCCGGCCAGCAGCTCGCCGTCGGGCGGGATGACGCCGTAGCTGCTCTCGGGGAGCTCGTTCCAGGCTCCAGGCAGATCGCCGAGCGGCTCGGACACCACCAGGCGGGTGTCGGCGGACAGCCCGCGCAGCCACGCGACATCGGGGTGCAGCGCGCGCAAAGACTCGACGCTGGAGCTGTAGAACAGCGTGCGCGACTCGCGCCGGCTGGAGTAGCGGAAGACCCAGACCCGCTCGCCGTTCGACGTCGCGACCGTCATCTGCAGCGGGAACTCGATGCCGTGGTCGTGGCCGAGCCGTTCGACCAGACCGGCCATGCGGGCCACGGCCCCCGGCGGATCCTCGTCCAGGCCGAACGTCAGCGCCAGGTAGAACATCACCTCCGAGTCCGTCGTGCCCTCGATGCGGGAGAACAGCGCGGGATCGACGGCCATGCACAGCTCCCGCCGGAGCCGGTCGAAGCCCGCGACCACGCCGTTGTGCATCCACATCCAGCGTCCGTGACGGAACGGGTGGCAGTTGGTCTGCTGCACCGCCGTGCCGGTCGACGAGCGGATGTGGGCGAAGAACAGCGGAGAGCGCACATGGTCGGCGATCTCCCGCAGATTGCGGTTGTTCCAGGCGGGACCGGTGTCCCTGAAGATCGCGGGGGTGGCGATGTCGTCGGTGTACCAGCCGATGCCGAACCCGTCGCCGTTCGTCGTCTCCACCCCCATCCGGGAGCGCAGGCTCTGGTCGATCAGCGACGGCACCGGCCGGTACATCACGTCGCACAGCAGCACGGGCGTTCCCGAGTAAACAAGCCATCGGCACATGAGCCACGCCTTTCCTCACCGGGTCGTACAACCTCAGCCGTACCCCCTCAGCCGGGTGGTATGGCGCGGCGGGTTCGGCGCGCGAACCTCCTGCTGAGCGCGGAGCGCGGCGTCGAGGGCGGCGTTCGACCCGCTCGGCGCCGGCTTCCGTGGCGGGCACGCGGCGTTCTGTGCGGGTGGTAGGGTCGGCGATCTCGGATCCGCAACCTCCCCCTGCCACCGGGGGCGGCGCAAGATCTCCACTCTCGTGTTGGAGGCTCTTGCCATGGGCGGAATCAAACGGTTCACGAATGCCTCGCAGGTCGGTCTGCGCCTGCTGACCGCCGTCAGCGCCAGAAAAGACGCGGGCAGCAGCCCCACGGGGATCGTCGGGCGGAGCCTGGCGCGGCAACTGCTGGACGCGGGGGATCGGGTGCGCGTTCTGGCCGAGCCCGCCCAGATGGACGGCTGGCCTGACGAGGTCGAGGTCGTCGAGGGGTCCATCACCCGGCCGCTGGAGTACGCCGAGGTCTTCGCCGGCGTCGACGGCGTCTTCCTCGCCGGAGCCGTGCCCACGACGGTGCGGGACGCCCTGGAGCTCGCCAGGGTCGCAGGTGTGCGGCGGATCGTCGTGCTGTCCTCCCACGGGCCGGAGTACGAGGAGGCCTATCCGCCGGAGACGTGGTTCTGGCTGGCCATCGAGCGGGCCGTCGAACGCTCCGGGATGGAGTGGACGCACATCCGCCCTTCAGCGGTGATGGGGGCGATGATCGAGGGCACCTATCCCGCCACGGGGTCGGACTGGCCGCAGACGATCATCGGCGAGCGCGTCGTGCGAGAGGCCTTCCTGGACGGCGGCCACTATCCCTTCATCCACGAGGACGACCTCGCCGCCGTGGCGGTGGCGGCGCTGCGTGCCGACGACTGTGCCGGGGCCGTCCTCGAGGCGGTCGGACCGCCGATCAGCACCAGATCGCGCGTGGCGAGCATCGCCAGAGCCGTCGGCGGCGACATCGCGGCCGTCGAGGTGAGTCCCGACGACAGCCGCGCGAACTGGCGGCGTCACGGCTGGCCCGACAGCGGCATCGACGTGACGCTGTACGCCCTGGAGGAGTACGGCGCGCGGCTCGCCGAACTCACCCGGTGGACGCTCGACCAGCGGCCCGCCGTGCGGGAGATCATCGGCCGCCCGCTGCGCGGCTTCGACGACTGGGCGGACGAGAACGCCCACCTGTTCCGCTGAACGTCCGCCCTGTCGCGAGAGCTACGACCCCGGGTCCCGCCGGGAGACCGCCTCATTCACAGCCGGATCCCCTTGACGATCTTGTCGAGCTCGGGGACGAGCGGTTCGCTGGCCATCACGGTGACGATCACACCCTCGCGCTCGACCCAGCCGACGTAGCGCCCGTGCCCGAGAGCTCCGTCGCCCTCCTTGGTGAGCACCGTGCGCCCGCCGATCCTGGCGGTTTTGTCGTGGCCCGAGAAGGTGCCGAGGTCGAGCGGCGCCTTCTTCAGGTGGGACAGCTTGCCTGCCGCCGGCCAGCACACCACGCGCACCCACAGCGACCGGTGCTTCCTGTCGATCTCGCCGCGGTCGTCGTACCACTGGTAGCCGTACTCGACGGCCCCGCGCAGCTTGTTCACCACGACCTGACCCGCGAGGAAGCCCTTCGGCAGGTGGCCGACGCGCACGCCCTTCAGGGCGGTGGCGCCCTTGGCCGGCCGGTCCTCCTTCCCGTCAGCGGATCGGCGGGTCTCCGCCTTGGTGGGGGTGGGACAGCCGGCCGTACCGGTGGGCGCGGCGTGCGCCGGCGAGGCGACGAGGACGGTGCCCGAGACAAGGGACAACGCGGTCAGCGCGAGCGTCTTGCGTAGCTTTTTCATGATTCATTGGATGCCACCGGGCAGACGAAAGTTCGCGGAATACCCGAGGCGTCCTTGTGTCATGAGGGGCTTGACTTAAACCTTGGTTCACGTTCGAGCATGGTCGCATGAAGACCTCAGAGAAGATCTTGGTGACCGGTGCGACGGGGAACATCGGCAGGCACCTGGTGTCCCTGCTCGCCGAGGCGGGCGTGGCGGTGCGGGCGTTGACCCGCGATCCGGGGCGGGCCGGCCTGCCCGGCGGCGTCGAGGTGGTGCGCGGGGACCTGACCGAGCCGGAGACTCTGGAGGCGGCCCTGGAGGGCGTGGACGCGGTGTTCCTGCTGTGGCCGTTCTTCTCGGCCGCAGGGGCGGAGCCCGTCGTCGAGGCGATCGCCCGGCACGCGCACCGGGTCGTCTACGTCTCCGCCTTCTCCGTGCAGGACGGGCGCGACACGGCGCAGAACGGGGTGTGGGGCGAGATCGAGGAGCTGGTGCGGCGGTCCGGCGTGGAGTGGACGTTCCTGCGGGCGGGCGGGTTCGCCACCAACACCCTCGGCTGGGCCGACGACATCAGGACCGGTGGAGTGGTTCGCGCACCGTACGCCGGCGCGGCGCGCTCGCTCATCCACGAGGCCGACATCGCCGCCGTGGCGTTCAGGGCGCTGACGGAGGACGGCCACAGTGGCAGGAGCCACGTGCTAACGGGGCCGGAGGTCATCACCCAGGCCGACCAGGTCCGCATCATCGGCGAGGTCATCGGCCGCCCTCTGCGCTTCGAGGAGCAGCCGCGGGAGGAGGCCCGCGAGCAGATGATCGCTTCCTGGGGCGACCCCGCGGTGGTGGACGACGCGCTCGACTACTGGGCCGGCATCGTGACCGAGCCGGAGCCGGTCACCACGACCGTCGAGGAGGTGACCGGCCGTCCCGCCCGCACGTTCCGCGAGTGGGCGCACGACCACGCGGTCGGCTTCCGTCCGGCGCGGGACGTCGCCGACGCCTGACGCAGAAGGCCCCGCTCCCGGCGATCCGGCCGGCCGCGCGCCCGGCTGTGGCCGTCGGGTCGCGGATCGGCGGGCGGGCGGCGGGGGCGCAGGGTGCCGCGCGCCACCGCGTCCGCAGGACGACGACGCTCAGGCATGCGTGCCCAGACGTGCTCGGGCGGCCGGCTACCGCCGGGAGCGGGCGGCGAGGTGGCGTCGGAGGTGACGGGCGGTGTGGGTGGCGGAGGTGGCGATCATCTGGTGCGGGGTGCCCTCGAAGACGATGTCACCGCCGTCGCGTCCCGCGTCGGGTCCGAGGTCGATGGCCCAGTCGGCGGCGAGGATGACGTCAAGGTTGTGCTCGATGACGATGACGGTCGAGCCGGAGTCCACGAGCCGGTCGATCAGGCCGATGAGCCGATCGATGTCGGCGATGTGCAGACCGGTGGTGGGCTCGTCGAGCACGATCGTCCGGCCGGGGGTGGCCAGCTCTGCGGCCAGCTTGAGCCGCTGGCGCTCGCCTCCGGACAGGGAGTCGAGCGACTGGCCCAGGGTGAGGTAGCCGAGGCCGACGTCGGCGAGACGATCGAGGATGGACAGGACCGGCTTCTGGGAGAAGAAGCGCCGGGCCTCGTCGACGCTCATCTCGAAGACGTCGGCGATGGTGCGCCCGTCGACCTCGTGGCGCTGCGCCTCGGGGGTGAAGCGCCTGCCCTTGCACGACTCGCAGCGGGTGGTGACGCCCTCCATGAACGCCAGGTCGGTGTAGATGAGGCCGGTGCCTTCGCAGGCGGGACAGCCACCGGAGGAGTTCGGTGTGAACAGCCCGGCCGGCTGCCGGGTCGCTCGGGTGAAGATCTGCCTGATGAGGTCGAGCAGGCCGGTGAAGGTGGCGGGGTTGGACCGCCTGGAGCCGCGGATGGGCCGCTGGTCGATCACGACGGCGTCGGGTTCGACGGCCGGCAGGTGACCGAGGACGAGGCTGCTCTTGCCGGATCCGGCGACGCCGGTGACCACGGTCATGACGTCGCGCGGGATGCGTACCGTGACGTCGCGGAGGTTGTGGGTGCCGGCACGCTCGATCAGCATCCACGCGCTCGCGGGCCGCGGATCCGCGCGCTCGGTCCGCTCCGCCCGCAGCCCCGCGCCGGTCGGGGTGTCGGCCCGCTGGAGTTCGGCGTAGGTGCCCTGGAAGACGACGTGACCGCCGGCCGCTCCTGCCCCAGGCCCCATGTCGATGCAGTGGTCGGCGATGGCCATGATCTCCGGGTCGTGCTCGACCACGATCACCGTGTTGCCGCGGTCGCGGAGGGCGAGCAGCATCTGCCCGAGCGTGTGGACGTCGCGGGGGTGCAGGCCGACGGTGGGTTCGTCGAAGACGTAGAGCATGTCGGTGAGGGCGCTGCCGAGGTGGCGCACCATCTTGATGCGCTGGGACTCGCCGCCCGACAGGGTGGAGGTCGCGCGGTCGAGGCTCAGGTAGCCCAGGCCGAGGGTGACCAGGCGCTGCAGGTGCTCGCGCAGCCTGCTGAGCAGAGGTGCGACCTCGGGATGGTCGAGGGTGTCGATGACGGCGAGGAGTTCGTCCACCTGCATCGCGTTGCAGTCGGCGATGGAGCGCCCTGCGATGAGGCTGTTGCGCGCGGGCTCGGCCAGTCGTGAGCCGCCGCACTGGGGGCAGCGGCGCCGGGTGACGATCCGCTCGAACGCCTCACGCTGCCTGCCCTTGAACGCCTCCGGTTCCCGCTGGAGGTAGATGCGGGTGAAGCGGGGGAGCAGGCCCTCGTACGCGGTGCCGACCGCGTCCATGCCGGCGGGTGGGCTGAGGGTGTCGGCGGGTGTGTGCAGGAGGATGTCACGCTCCTCGGGGGTGTAGTCGCGGATCTTCTTGTCGACGTCGAAGAACCCCGAGCGCGCGTATGCCTTCCACATCCACTGTCCAGGTGCGAAGGGCGGGAAGGTGATCGCGCCCTCGGCCAGCGACCTGTTCTCGTCGAGGAGTTCGCCCACGTCGACAGCGGCGGAGACCCCCAGGCCCTGGCAGTTGGGGCACATTCCTGCGGGGTCGTTGAAGCTGTAGGCGTTGGAGTAGCCGGCGGACGGCGTGCCGATGCGCGAGAACAGCAGCCGCAGGCGCGCCCCGATGTCCGTCGCGGTGCCCACGGTGGAGCGCGGGCCGCCCGACAGGCGCTTCTGGTCCACGATGATCACCGCGGACAGGTTCTCCAGGTGGTCGACGTCGGGCTGCCCGTAGCTGGGCAGGCGCCCCTGCGCGAAGGCCGAGAACGTCTCGTTGAGCTGCCGCCCCGACTCCGCCGCGAGCGTGTCGAAGACCAGGGAGGACTTGCCCGAGCCCGACACGCCGGTGACGACGCTCAGACAGCGCTTGGGGATGTCGAGATCGACGTTCTTGAGGGAGTTCTCTCGTGCGCCGCGGATCCTGATCACATCGGTCATCGGTTGAGTCCTTGGAAGGTACGGATCGCGAGGGGTGCGAAGATCAGAGTGAGCAGGAGCGGCGCGATCACGGCGGTGGCGAGCGCGTGCTGCGCGGCCCAGGTCTGTCCCCCGGCGTAGGCGCCGGTGAACAGTTCGCGGACGGCGGTGGCCGTCGCCGAGAGCGGGTTCCACTCGGCGGCCACGCCGAGCCAGCGGGGCATGGTGGCCGGGTCGACGAACACGGTCGACAGGAACCCGATCGGCCAGACCAGGAGCTGCGCGGCGCTCACGGCCTCGGGTGAGCCCGCCTTCAGGCCTGCCCAGACACCGACCCAGAGAAGGCCGAAGCGCAGCCACAGCAACAGCCCGTAGGCCAGCAGCGCTGCGAGCAGCCCGTTCTCCCACCGCCAGCCCAGGGCGAGACCGGCCACGGTGATGATGGCGATCTCCAGGGCCGAGGTCAGCATGTCGGCCATGACGCGGCCGAGGAGCACCGCACCGGGGGCGATCGGCAGCGAGCGGAACCGGTCGGTGACGGTCTTCGCCGCGTCGGTGGTGACCGCGATCATGGTCGTCTCCACGCCGAACAGCATCGTGAACGCCAGGACGCCCGGGATGACGAACAGGATGTAGTCTCCCGCGCTTCCCGCGATCGCGCCTCCGAGCAGGCCGCCCATCATGAGGATGACGAGGACGGGGAACAGGAGCTGGATCGCGAAGACTCCGGGCCTGGCCCGCCAGTGCCGCATGGTGCGTCCGGTGATGATCGCCGCGTCTCTCCAGAGGCGCGTGCGTACCGGGTCGGACAGGGTCGAGGTGGTCATGAGGCGGGCGCTCCTTCGGGCTCTGTCGCGTGCAGGTGGAGGTAGACGTCTTCGAGGGTGGGCCGGCGCAGCACCAGGCGAGGCTCCCCCACGAGTTTCTTGAGGTCGTCCGGCGTCCCCTGGGCGATGACGGCGCCCTCGCGCAGGATCACCACGTCGTCCGCGAGCGCGTCCGCCTCCTCCAGGTACTGGGTGGTCAGCAGGACAGTGGTCCCGGCGGCGGCCAGGGCGCGCACCGAGGCCCACAGACCGTGCCGCGCCTCGGGATCGAGTCCCGTGGTGGGCTCGTCGATGAACAGCACGCCTGGTGTGGTGATCAGGGAGGTCGCCAGATCGAGACGACGGCGCATCCCACCGGAGAACGCGCTCACCGGCCGCCTGCCCACGTCGGCCAGCCCTGCCGTTTCGAGCAGCTCGCCGGCCCTGTCACGAGCGCTGCGCCGGGTCAGGCCCGACAACCTGCCGAACAGCTCGAGGTTCTCGCGCGCGCTCAGCAGCTCGTCCAGCGCGGCGTACTGCCCGACCAGCCCGACAGAGGCCCGCACCTGCGTCGCCTCTCGTACGACGTCATGGCCCGCGACGCGGGCCGTGCCCGCGTCGGGGAGGGTCAGCGTCGTCAAGATCCGGACCATCGTGGTCTTGCCGGCGCCGTTGCCGCCGAGTAACGCGCACACCCGCCCCGCCTCGACCGTGAGGTTCACGCCGTCGAGCGTCGGGCGCGCGTTGCCGGGGAAGTGCTTGCGGATTCCCCGAGCGACGATCGGGGCCGTCGTGGGGCTTGCCACCGATTGCGAGGTCATGCAGCCTGCCTCCTGCGTAGTCATGCTTCTTACGCAGTACAATACATTGTAAGAAACCAGAGAGGAGCCCTCGGTGGCCAAGAGAGCGGAGCGTCCGGGCGATCCGGCCAAGTTGATCGGGCTGCTGTGGCGGCCCACGGAGGCCGTGAGCCGGTCAGGGCTGACGCCGAAGGTCATCACCCGGGCGGCGATCGCCCTGGCCGACCAGGAGGGGCTCGACGCGCTCACCATCCGCCGCGTGGCAGGCGACCTCGGCGTCAGCACGATGGCGCTCTACCCCTACATCGCCGGACGGTCCGAGCTCCTCGAGCTCATGCTCGACGCCGTGGCCGCGGAGGTCTACGCCCACACCACCCCACCGGCGCAGGCAGGGCGGTGGCGGGCCAGGATCGAGCACATCGCCCAGGCCAACTGGGACCACCACATGGCCCACCCGTGGACCGTCGACATCGCGGCGGGCCGCCCGGTCCCCGGACCCGGCGTCTCGGGCAAGTACGAGATCGAGCTCTCCGCTCTCGACGGGCTGGGCCTGAGCGACATCGAGATGGACCAGACCCTGACGGCGATCCTCGGCCTGGTCTCCAACGCGGCGCGCGAGACGATCTCGTTGCGGCGCATCAGGCAGGAGAGCTCCCTGACCGACACCCAGTGGTGGGAGAGCGTCGGGCCGAGCCTGGGCAAGGCGATGGCGGGCGCCTCCTATCCCGTCGCCAGGCGAGTGGCGGCGAGCCTCGGCGAGGCCACCGGCCTGGCGACCGACCCGGAGGGGGCGTTCCGATTCGGGCTCGGCATGCTCATGGACGGACTCGGCACGCTCATCGGCGCCCGCGGCCGGCACCCGCTCTGATCGGGCTTCGACCGTGCCGGAGCTGAAGCCGTCGCTGCTCAGGGCAGCTGGCTACCGGTCGAGGCAGGAGGAGGTCCGGCCGGCCGCCGCGCGCTGTTCTCGACGGCTGCTATGGTGAAAAACGCTCGTTCGGAAGCTAGGAGACCAGACGTGGCAGGTGACGACGACATCTCCGGGTGATACCGGAGGTTGACCGGCCCCGGCAGGCGCACATGACCGCCGCCGATGTGGCCCCCGTCGTCGTACCCGAATCCCTGTCCCGTTTGCCGGGCGGCTTCGGCGCGCCCGGATCACGTACGTACGAGGTCTTCCGCATGTCCGATGCGTTCATCATCTGCTCCAACCTGTCCTTCTCCTGGCCTGACGACACCCCGGTCTTCAGTGACCTGTCCTTCA
>NZ_BAAATE010000020.1:0-79345 GCF_039533245.1 Nonomuraea recticatena
AACCAAAGGAATCCGTCCAATGGACGGGGTTGTGCATCATGCACTGGCTTTTAACACACTGTTGAGTTCTCAAGAAACGGACGCATTCACCGTCACCTGCCCGGTGGCACTCGCTTCGTTATGTCCTTATTCTTTCAGCCCTTCCGATTCGTGTCAAATTCAGTGATTTGACTTTCATCGGTTTGACCTGCGGAAATCCAGACCGCCCCGCTTCCGGGGCAACCCCTCTAACTTACGCCGACATCTGATTCCTGTCGAATCAGACTCACCCGCGAACATGACGATCGAAGGTGCGGAGTTGGTCAAGGAGGTTTCCCTGGACGGCCGGCGATCATCGCCGACCGGTTGGGACTGGTGAACTCTATGTACGACCCCGCCAACCGTCAAATCGACGCTCGGCCGTACAGAAAGAGAAGGTTCAGCTACCTGTCGTAGTGGATCGGGCACTTTGGGCGGTGTTCGCATGGGATGCCGGGGTATGTAGGCGAAATGAACGATCACTCGGCCCCGCGGGCGCTGATCGTCCTGCTCACGGCGGCCGGGGCGGTCGTCACGCTGTTCGGTCTGCGCGAGGTCGCCTCGATCGTGGGCCCCCTGGTCCTGGCGCTCGTGCTCGTGATCGCCGTCTCCCCCGTACGAAGGTGGCTCGGCTCGCGCGGCGCTCCCATCTGGGCACAGGTGGCGGTGCCGTTCCTGATCGTGGTGCTCGTCCTGCTCGGGATGGTCGGGGTGCTGACGATCTCGATGGCCCAGCTTGCCGGGATCCTCCCCACGTACGCCCCGGAGTTCCAGCAACTACTCGCGGACGCGCAACGTTTCGCCACCGAGCACGGCATCAGCAACGCGCAGCTCAACCAGGCGATTCAGTCCTTCGACCCGGGCAAGGTACTGAGTCTCGCCCAGTCGTTGCTGGCGAGTCTGCTGGCCGTCCTGTCGGGCTTGTTCCTGATGGTGGTGCTCCTGCTGGCGATGTCCCTCGACGCGCCGGTGATGGCGAAGATCCTTGATTCGGGCAGGGAGCACAGACCCGCCCTGGTCTCCTCCCTAGCCACCTTCGCCGGAAAGACGCGGCGGTATCTGCTGGTCTCCACGGTTTTCGGGATCATCTGCGCCGCGTTCGACGTGGCGGCGTTGGCGCTGCTCGGCGTCCCCTTGCCACTGCTCTGGGGAGTGCTGGCGCTCATCACGACCTATATCCCGAACATCGGCTTCGTGCTCGGTCTGCTCCCACCCGCGATGCTCGCCCTGCTCGATGGTGGTGTGCGGCAGATGCTCCTGGTCATCGCCGCCTACTGCGCCATCAACGTGGTGTTCCAGTCGTTCATCCTGCCGAAGTTCCTCGGCGACGCGGTGGGGCTTTCGACCACGATGACCCTGTTGTCGCTCATCGTGTGGACGTTCGTGCTGGGGCCGCTCGGGGCGGTGCTCGCGATCCCGCTCAGCCTGCTGGCGCGCGCCCTGCTCATCGACAGCGACCCAAGCGCCCGCTGGGCCGCCGCCCTCGTCTCGGGCGACCCGTCCCCTCGTCCGACCGGCTCTCCGTAGTCTTTCCGTTCCCGCATCTTCCGGTACGGCGAAGCCACCCACAGCCCACCGCGGTCACGTGGCGGGCGCCCGTCCATCACGCGTACTCCAGCGGGACTCCGGCTGGCCACCGTCACGTGGAACCTCCCCCGGCTGCGGCACATCAGCAGCGCAGGGACGCTTCGGCGAAGTGTCGGTGGCGGGTCGTAGCGTGGACAGCATGTACGCGGAATGGAGCCCTGGTGCGTCGCTCGCCGATCGGGTGGCCTGCCTGTGGAAGCAGGACTGCGCGGAGGAAGGCACCCAGATCGTGGTGCCCGACGCCTGCGTCGACCTGATCTGGGGGCCGGAAGGGCCCCACGTGGCGGGGCCGGACACAGGGCCCGTGCCGGTGCGCATGCGCGCGGGCGACGTGTACAGAGGCATCCGGTTCAGGCCGGGCGCACTGGGCGGGCTGCTCGGCGTGCCGGCCGGCGAGCTGCGCGACGAACGCGTTTCGTTCGCCGACCTCGGGCTTCCCGCTGATCTGACGCTCGAGGCCCTGGCCGAACGGTTGCGGAAGAGCGCCACGCCGGACCCCGCGGCCCCCGCCATCGCCGCCGCGCTGCGGAGTGGGTCATCGGTGCGAGAGGTGGCGAGGGATCTCGGACTGAGTGAGCGGCACCTGCACAGGAGGGCTGTGGCGGCGTTCGGCTACTCGCCGAAGACCTTGCAGCGGATCGTGCGGTTCCAGCGGGCGCTCAGCCTGGCCCGATCGGGGGTGCCGCTGGCCACGGTGGCCGCGGAGAGCGGATACACCGACCAGGCTCATCTCTCCCACGAGGTGAAACGTTTGAGCGGCGTCCCGATGAGCGGCCTCCTCGTCGCGGCCTGACATGCCCTCGCGTCCCGCTGCGACGGCGGATCGAGTCAGCTGGGAGGAGGCCATCCAACCCGCGTGGTCTTCCCGGGGCCGATGGCGGTCTTCGAGGGACTCGGGGAGGCGGTGGATCGTCCTCGTTGGGAAGACGCCGCAGTGAGATCAGGTGGTCGGGCGGCCGTACGCGCGGAGGGTCTTGAGGGTGGCCACGGTCAGGTAGCCGCCCCATTCGTGGCGGACCAGCGGCGTCCACATCGGGAAGTTGGGCTCCCACCCGCCCTCGGGCGTCTGCAGCCGGACCAGCGCGTCGAGGTGCTCGGCGAGAGTCTCGTCCGAGAACAGGGAGAGGTGGCGCAGCGGCGCGGGCGCGAAGTCCAGGGGGAAGTGCGCCTCGCCCTCCGCGAAGGGATCCATCGTGACCGTCGCGAGAATCGCCTCCTTGAGCCTGGCGAACTCCGCGTCCGCCCGCTCCCTGTCGTCGACCAGGTCGAGGAAGGTGACGATGGCGCGGGCGTAGTACGGCGTGGTCTCCTCGATCCCGGCGATGGCGCTCCAGCAGAACGAGGTGGCGGACTCGAGCCACGGGTGCCGCACACCGTGCTTGTGGAGGAGTCCGGCGATGGAGGCGGTGGGGATGAGACTGCCGGGCGGGTCGTCCTCGGGCTCCCACCACGGCGCGTGCGGCGCCTCGCTGACGCTGGGCAGGACGAAGGGCACGCCGCCGTCCTTCGTGGTGATGGAGACCAGATAGTCGCAGGCGGCGGCGACCATCGGGTCGTCGAAGGCGTCGAGCTCGTCCAGGATCCAGAACGCCACTTCGACCGGTTCCGGCTGGCTGGACGGCCCTCGAAGGTCGGGTTCCATGGCGTGGCCGAAGCCGCCGTCGGGGTTCTGGTACCCGCGCAGGACCTGAAGCACGCGCTCCTTCGAACCGCCCCTGTACAGCGCCTCGAACCTGAGCCTTTCGATGAGCCTGGCATTCACCTGGAGGTATCGCTCTGCTTCACGTTCCATGCCCTTCAACGTACGGCGGGGACGTGGTCGCCGCCTTGTAGAAATCAGCCATCCTCTGGCCTGGCAGCTTCTGGAGGCACGGCGGCTGCGATAACGGGAGTCCGTCATCTGGTCACAAGGGCGGCTCTGGTTGTCACAATCGGGGGCATGGAACAGCGGCGTTGGGACACAGACGAACGGTTCTCTGGGATCAGCGACGGCAGCTCGATCCTTCCCGCCCTTCACGCTCTCACCGAGGCCGCCTCCAGGCCCGGGTGGGTGGCCGAGGATCCGCACGCCCACCTGCTGCCCCACCTGCGCCGCGCCCCCGGCTGGCAGGTGCTGGGCGAGCGGCTGCAGGAGGACGGCGTGTACGAGGTGACCGTACGTCCCGACGAGCCGCTCGAGGGGATCAAGGTGTACAGGGCCGTCATCAGGCTGCTGGCCGCGATCGCCGAGCCCTCGTTCTTCGTACGGCAGAGCGCCCCGGATACCTTCGACTGCGTGACCGGCGTGATGCCGGGCGACCCTCCCGGTTACGCCACGCACGGTCACCTCGTACGGCTGGTCGTCACGGAATAGCCAGCGCCCCGGTCGTCGACACGCGAGCCGCCTGAAGGTTCGCGCTCGCCGACGGCTACCGCGAGTCGACCGAGTTCTGGCAGGTCACCAGCCCGCCCGTCTCGCCCCGCTACACGTTCACTTCATCGCGAAGACCGGCCCGCGCGGTCTGAAAGGCAGCCTGGCGCTCTGCGGGATGAGGAAGGCGTGCTCTCTCCTGATTCTCAGCACGTCGCAGTCCCCGTCGGTGATCACCAGGATTGGCCCGTCCTGGGGGAAGTCCTCGGCCCGCTCCAGCAGGTTGACCCCCGGCTGCAGCACGGTGCCCCCGCGTCCGCGCACCCGCACTCGGGTCGCGATGTCCTCCACCGGCAGGTATCCGGCGTCGTAGGCCGCGGCGTCGCAGAAGATCACGCGGGCGCGCGGCACGTCGCGGGCGGTGGCGTAGGAGGCGATCGCGCCCAGCGCCTTGCCGAGCAGTTTGGTGTCCATCGAGCCCGAGGTATCGAGGACGACGCCGAAGGTGGCCTGCCGTACGACCTCTTCGGGGCGGATCCAGCCGGGGCGCGGGATGCCGGGGCTGGCGGCCTGGCGGCGGGAGGCGCGGGCGTAGGAGCGGCGCTTCTCGACGGCGGGCACGTGCTCGTCGAACCAGCGGGCGAGCCTGGCGTCCCATGGCAGCGGCGGCTGGTCGAGCGCGCGGATCTCCTGCTCCAGCCCGTACGGCACCAGCCCCCGCCCGCTGCTCTGGTGGTAGACCAGCCCCTGGCTGAGCGCGTTGCGGTAGTAGTCGTCGAGGTCGAGATAGCCCTTGCCGCCGCCGATGGGCCTGTCGAGCACGTCGCCGAGGCCGCGCCCTCGCAGGGTGGCGAGCCTGCGCAGGCGGCGCAGGTCGGTGACGATCCTGTCGTAGACGGCCTCGGCCGACAGGCCCGCCAGCGAGGGGTCGTGCAGCAGCCCTTCGGGCAGCTCGCCGACGCCCATCTCGACCAGCCAGCCGTTGATCACGTAGTCGCAGGCGACGTTCCACACGAAGGGGTCGCGCCCGCCGAGGCGCTCGCCGTGCCTGAGCGCGGCGTGCAGCATCTCGTGGGCCAGCACGAAGCGCCACTCCTCGGTCTGGAGCCCGGCCAGCGGGTTGATGTAGATCTCGGCCGCCTCGGCGCTGACGGCGGCGATCGAGATGTCCCAGCCTCTGGCGAGTTCGGCATCGGCGACGACCGTCATGCCCGCAGCCAGCGCGCCGAGCAGGGGGTAGGAGGAGACGAACCAGCTCAGCGCCCTGTCCCACGGGCCTTCCTGCCGGGTTTTTGAGGTGCCCGCCAGCTCGAGGGCCGAGGTGGCGGTCCTGGCGACGCCGATGGCGAAGGAGCGCGGGTAGTCGTGGACGGTGGCCTGCTCGCGTGAGCCGATGCGGAAGTCGGCGGGGCCGAGCGGGGCGTGTTCGGCCGGCACGCCGGTTCCGCGCCAGCGTTCCGACAGCGTGACCTCGTCCTCGGTGGGGAGTGTGGCGGGCAGCGGTGCGGGGTTGCGGCCGAGCTTGAGCGTGGTGAGGAAACGGTCGACGGCCACGCAGCAGGCCGCCAGGTAGGCGGAGTCGGGCAGGTGGCAGGTGTCCGACTCCTTGGGCCCGAGGTCGGCGGGGGCGCAGGTGCCGGGGTCGGCGTGGCCGAAGCCGAGGTGCAGCATGAGGTGTGCGAACGTCCACGCCCACTCGGCGGCGTCGGCGCGGGTGGCGGTGTCGTAGTGGACGTCGCCGTGGGCGGTGACGTAGGTCTGCCGGTCCTCCACCAGCCGGCGGTGGTAGTGGCCGAACAGGGGGTGCCCGCTCGCGAGCTGCCAGCCCTTGAGCGCCTCCAGGCGCCACGGGTCGGCCTTCCTGTCGCGGCCTGCGGCTCTCCTGCTCATGAGCGGGCGGCGATCAGGCGAGGCAGGTCGCGGCCGACCTCCACCAGGAACCAGGTGGGCAGGGCGGGCGCGCCGTTCTCGTCGTTGGCGATGACCAGCTGCGCGCACTCCAGCGAGATCTCCGCCAGCTCCACCAGCAGCGTCTTGGCGCGGAAGCCCAGGTCCCTGCCTCGGGCCGACGCGCCGCGCTTGTCGGCGGGCAGCTCCTTGACCAGCCTGGCGCGGAAGGTCTCCGACAGGAAGTAGAGCAGGTCGCGGTCCTCGGGACGGCGCGGCCACGACACCTCGCCCTTGATGACGGCGTCGAGGTCGTAGGCGTGCCGCACGGTCTTGACGTAGGCGCGGAAGGCCGAGGCGTGCGAGGTGGTGAGCGTGCCGAAGGCCAACACGGCGAGGGTGTCGTCGTCGAGCGACTCCGAGGGGCCGAAGGAGTACATGACGTCGGAGAGCATGTGCCAGGCGCGCGGCGAGGAGAAGGGCTCCTCCGTCTTGGGCGGCGCGCTCCAGAGGTGGTCGGGCCGCTGGATGAGGTAGTCGACGATCCACGGGTGGACGCCGTTGGCCGCCGCCCACTTCAGCCAGTCGTCGGCGGAGACGCGCAGGTGGACGTGGACCAGGCGGTTGACCAGCGCCGAGGCCATCGGGCGGGCGAGGGCGTTGTCGCCGGCCCTGTTGCCCGCGCCGATCACGACCGAGCCCTCGGGCAGCTCGTAGGAGCCGATCCTGCGGTCGAGGATCAGCGAGTAGAACGCCTTCTGCACCTCGGGCGCGCTGGCGTTCAGCTCGTCGAGGAACAGGCAGTACGGCTCGTCCCTGGCGATCGACTCGGGCGGCGCGAACCTGCTGCGCCCGCCGACGAGCTCGGGCACGCCGATGAGGTCCTCGGGCGCGAGCTGCGTGCCGAGGAGCGTGACGCACTCGAGCCCGAGGGAGTCGGCGAACTGCCTGACCAAGGAGCTCTTGCCGATGCCTGGCGCGCCCCAGAGGAAGACGGGACGCACCACGGCGACGTGGAGCAACACCTCGGGCAGGCGGGAGGGAGTGACGGTGACCGTTGCCTGCATGCCACCAGGGTGACGATCTCCGCAGGAAAACGCATCGCATTTACCGGCGGCCTTCCGTAGGCTCGCCGCCATGACCTGTAACTCATGCGTCTACTACATCCGCATGCGCGGCAGCCGGGCTCTGGCTCGCTAGCTCCGCATGTTCGCGAGCCCAGGGCCCGTCGAGATCCCATTCGTCTCGAGGACCCGAAAGGGCTTTTGCTGTGGCGCAGAACTTCGCGCACGGAAATTATTCGCACACCCAGAAGAAGGCCAGGAACAGCGGTGGCGGTCGCACGCCCAGAGATCGGGCGCGGCGGGAGCTCTCGCAGAACTTCCTGGTCGATCGGCATGCCGTCGAGCTGATGGTGAAGGCGGCCAGGCCCAGCGGCCTGGTCCTCGAACCTGGCGCCGGTGAGGGCGCCCTGACCGTCGCGCTCGCGGCGACGGGCGCCGAGGTCGTCGGCTACGAGATCGACCCGCTGCTGGCGGTCAAGCTCAAGGCCAGGACGGGGCTGAGGATCGTCAAGGGCGACTTCACCTCCGTACGGCCGCCGGCCGAGCCGTTCGCGGTCGTGGGGAACATCCCCTACTCGATCACCTCGAAGATCGTCGACTGGTGCCTGCGCGCGCCGGCGCTCACGTCGGCGACGCTGCTCACCCAGCTGGAGTACGCGCGCAAGCGCAGCGGTGACTTCGGCAGGTGGAGCCTGCTCACCGTGGAGAGCTGGCCGTGGTTCACGTGGGAGCTGGTCGGCAGGGTGGGCAGGGAGAGCTTCAGGCCCGTGCCCTCTGTCGACTCGGGCATCCTGCGCATCGAACGGCGTCCCGAGCCGCTGCTCGACGACGCCGACGGCTTCGCCGAGCTGGTCAGGCTGGGCTTCGGGGGTGTCGGCGGCTCGCTGTACGCCTCGTTGCGCCCGCACTACGGCGGGGTGGACGCGGCGTTCGCCCGTGCGGGCATCGCCCGTGACACGGTCGTCGCGTTCGTCCACCCCGACCAGTGGATCACGCTGTTCGGGAACCTGTCGCGCTAGCGGCGAGGGGTCGCGGTGCTACCGCGGCCCCTCCAGCGGGACGGTGGGGGCGGCGAAGACCCGCCTCCCCCACGGCATCGCCAGGGCGAGCACCGGCAGCAGCACGATCGAGGCCATCGCCCAGCCGGGGTGCCAGTCCTGCCAGATCTTCCAGTGCTGTGTCATCCACAGATAGCCGATCGAGGCCCACAGCGCCGTGCCGAGCAGGGCGGGCCAGGCGAAGCGGGTGGGCCTGGCGATCAGGAACGGCACGAACCACAGCAGGTACTGCGCGCCCAGGCGCGGCGTGACGACCATGAAGACCAGCAGGATCGCGGTGGTCAGGTCGACGGGGTCGGCCCTGCGCCACACCCAGCAGACGGCCAGCACGCTGGCGTAGATCAGGTAGGTTCCGATCTTGGCGGCTGTGGGATCGAGGTCCCAGTTGCCTCTGGCGTGGATCGCGGTCCAACCCCACTCGCCGATGATCGGGCGGATGTCGCTCATGACGTCCATCACCTTGGGGATGTCCGACAGCGAGGTGCCCGCGAAGATCGGCAGCGTCACCAGGAAGAAGATCGGCGGGATGCCGGTGGCGATCAGCCCGATCAGCCTGGGCCTGAAGCCGCGCAGCAGCAGGAGCATGCCGGGGATGAGCCAGATCGGCCAGCTCTTCGCGCACAGCGCCAAGCCCATCAGCAGCCCGGCCCACAGGGCCCTGCGGTAGGCGGGCCGTTCGTGGGCGTGGAAGGTGAAGGCGGGCCTGGCCAGGCTCGCGAGGTGGGTGACCGACTGCCTGACGGCCGGGCCGAGACCGCGCCATCCGCCGCCGAGACCGAGCATCTCGCGCACGGTCATCGTGACACCCGGCCGGTGCGGATCGCCGGGGCCGCGGGCGACGACGAAGGCCGCGACGCCGAAGACCAGCGCGACGGGCTCGACCTGGCCGTGCACGGAGGCGACCAGCAGGGCGAGCGGGCTGAGCGCGTACTGGAAGGCGCGCAGCGAGGCGCGGGGGCCGCCCGCCAGCTTGCCGACCAGCGGGATCAGCACGATGTCGGCGACCACGGTGACCAGGCGGCCGGCGTACTCCCACGGGATGCCCAGCCAGAGCAGGATCCCGTAGACGTAGGGGATGGTCGGCAGGAAGTGCCAGCCGCCGTTGCTTCCCAGGACGGGGTCCTGCCGGTTGAGCACCGCCTCGCCCGCCGGTTTGAAGCTGTTGACGAAGTCGACGGGCTGCCAGGTGTCGATGGCGGAGGTGTACATGATGAGCACGCGCACCCCCACGCCCACCGCTATGGCGAGCCAGAGGGGAGGGCGCCAATCGCGCCATTGCGCGACGAGGGCGAGCACGACACCTGAGACGAGGACGATCCCCGTGAGCACTGCGTAATCCATGGCGGTCCTAGACTGCCGCACGTTTGGAGGTACTGCCACCTGTTGCGCGGGTCGCTCCGGCCCGGATCGTCACTCTGTGTGTTCAATTAGGAGCATGGGGGGATCACGGGGCAACGCGCGGCTGGTCGGCTTCTATCGAGAGGCGCTCAGCAGGCTTCATGATCCGGTCGCGGCCTGGGCCGAACTCACAGCCAACCCGCAGGCGAGAAGGGCCTACCAGAGGGCCCGCGGCCAGGAGGTCTCGCCCGTCGGCGACGCCGAGATGACCGAGATCGCCGCGGCCGCCCACGTGCACACGATCGCCGTCCACGGCCCCGACAGGGTGGCGGCACACTCCACCTCCACGCTCTCCCGCTTCGTCGGGCTGATCGGCGGCGCGGTGCTGGTGGACCAGCCGCTCGCCGCCGACCAGGTCTTCGGCCCCTGCGCCGAGGTGCCCGAGCCGGCCGACTGGGCGCACGCCGCCCTCGCGATCGTGTGGGGCGAGAACGACCGCGCGGTCCGCTCCCCCGACACGCACTGGCTGGTCGCGGGCCGCTACAAGGGCCAGAAGGTGGTGGCGATCGGGCGGCATCCGACGCGGCTGTCCGACGAGACGGTCGTGGTGCGCGCGGGCACCGACGCGGCGCTGGCCATGGCGATGGGGCACGTGCTGCTGAAGGAGTTCCACGTGGAGGCGCCCGCCTTCGCCGAGCACGCCAAGCACCGCACCGACCTGCCCTTCCTGGTGCGCCTGCGCGAGCGCGCCGGCGGGTACGTGCCGCACCGCTTCCTGACCGCCGCCGACCTGGGCGACCACTCGCCCACCGCGCATCTGAAGACCGTCCTGCTCGGCAGGGGCGGCAGGCCCGTGGTGCCGAACGGCTCGCTGGGGTTCCGCCGCGACCACGCCCACTGGAACCTGACGCTGGAGACCGACCCCGCGCTCACCATGTACGGCAAGGGCGGCGGCGCGGCCGAGGTGCTGCTCGCCCGCTTCGACGAGGGGTCGGCGCTGCTGCGTCGCGGCGTGCCGGTGGTGCGGGTGGGCGAGCACGTGGTGACGACCGTCTACGACCTGCTGCTCGCGCAGTACGGCGTGGCGCGCGACGGGCTGCCGGGCACGTGGCCGACCGGGTACGACGACGCGCTCGAGCCGTACACGCCTGGCTGGCAGGAGCCGATCACCGGGGTCCAGGCGGCGCGGGCGGTCAGGCTCGCCCGCGAGCTGGGCGAGACCGCGCTGCGCACCGGCGGCAGGTGCATGATCATGCCGGGACGGCTGGGCACCGAGCACGCCGACACCGCGCACAGGGCGATTCTGCCGCTGCTGGTGCTCACCGGGTGCGCCGGGGTGCAGGGCGGCGGCTGGGTCAGGCCGAGGGCCGAGGGCGAGCGGGTGGTGGAGGCCGGCGCCTACTTCTACCTGCACGGCGACAGATGGCGCTACGACGGCACCGACGTGGGGATGCTGTCGTGGGTGCTGGGCGAGGGGCTGTTCAACGACAGGGTGCCCGCCTCCGTGCTGGTCGAGGCCGTGCGCGAGGGCTGGTTGCCGATGGCGCCCGAGTACGACCGCAATTCGCTCGACACGGTGGCCGAGCCGTCCAGGCATGCCTGCGACGATCCCGACCACCCGGCGAACTGGCCCAGGGTGCTCACGCTGGCGCACAGCGACCAGGTCGACGACTGCTTCCTGCACCACCTGATCGGGGCGGCGCCAGGGCTGCCGTGCGCCGACCAGAGCGCTCCCGCGGGCAAGCTGGACCTGCTGCTCGGCGCCTCGGAGTACGCCGACTTCCCGCTGCCCGATGTCCGGCAGCTGGCCGAGACCTTCGCCAAGCTCGCGGTGGACCATCTCGGCACGCGCAGGGACTTCGTGCGCGGCGTGCTCGTCGAGCGGAACTATCCGGAGACCGCGGCGCTGCTGGCCGCGGTGCCGGGGCCCGCCGTACGGCCGGAGGGGATGCCGTGGCGGACCCTCTCGGGCCGCATGCACACCTTCGTCGACCACGACTGGATGCACGAGTACGGCGAGGCGCTGCCCACCTACCGGCCGCCGGGAACCGGCCAGCCGGTGAAGCCGACGCTGATGGTCAGGCACAGGGGACAGCAGGGCTGAAGGGGGAGGGAGCGCCTGGCACCTGGCGGTCCCTCCCCCGGCGAGCGGGATCAGAACCCTGCGGTGATCCTGGTGAACTCCCACTCGGTCTGCGCGATGCCGCTGCAGTGGGAGACCACGCCGCCGCCCGGGCACGGACGGTCACGGTTGACCGCCCAGTACGCCAGCCTGGTCAGCCCCTTGGACTTGGCCCAGTCGGTGATCTGGGCCCAGGTCGCCGGGGTGGTGAGCTCCTGCTGGTCGGACAGGCCGTTCATGCCGGAGATGCCCATCTTGGCGTAGGCCTGGGCGTCGCTCCAGCCGAAGGCGTTCTTCAGCGCGTTCTTCAGCCCCTCCGAGGCGTTGACGGTGTCGTTGTAGATGTTGGAGCCGCCGAAGTCGAACGGCATGATCGTGTAGTTGTCGATCGGCACCGCGAGCTCCTTGGAGCGGTTGATCAGGCGGATGCCGTGGGCGTTCGGTCCCGTCGTGGTGGTGCCGAAGGTGACGACCACCTTGACGTTCGGGTTGTTGGCCTTGACGATCTTCAGGCCGTTCAGGATGCGGTCCTGCACGGTGTAGTTCTCGAACTCGTCGCTGTTCTCGATGTCGAAGTCGACGACGGCGGGGCCGACGGCGTTGATGACCTGCTGGACGGCGCCGGCGAAGGCCTCGGGAGAGGAGCAGTTCGGGCCGAGCTTGTTGCCCGACCAGCCGCCGAAGGAGATCTGGACGCTGCCGCCCTTCGACTTGATCGTGGAGATGGCCTGGGCGTCGGCGCCGCCGGTCAGCGGCCGGTTGCCGTCCCACGCGGGGTTGCAGCCGCCGCTGGACAGGATGAAGGCCATGGTGAAGGACTTCACGCCGGTGGCGTCCATGACGGTGCCGGGGTTGGGCGGGTTGCCCCAGCCCATGTAGAGGTACGGCGCGCCCGGCATGCGCGCGCCGGTCGGGCAGCCGGTCGTCGAGCCGGTGACGGAGGCGCTGGAGGCCGACTCGCCCGCGGAGTTGTAGGCCCTGACGGTGTAGGTGTGCGAGGTGCAGACGCCGAGCCCGGAGACCGTGGCCGAGACGCCCGTGACCTGGGCACGCTGGGTCGAGCCCTCGTAGACGCGGTAGCCGGTGACGGTGCCGCTCGACGCGCCCCACGACAGCGAGATCGAGCTGTTGGTGGCGCCCGTGACGCTCGGCGCGCCCGGCTGCCCAGGCACGCCCGTGCCGCCCGAGGTGGAGGCGGTGACGGCGTTGCTCGCGGCCGACAGGTTCCCGGCCGCGTCGCGGGCGCGGACGGTGTAGGTGTGGCTCGTGCCCGAGGCCAGACCGGTGTCGGTGTGGGTGGTGCCGGTGACGGTGGTCACCAGCGTCGAGCCCCTGTAGACGTTGTAGCCGGTGACGGCGACGTTGTCGGTGGAGGCGTTCCACGCCAGCGCGATGCTGCTGGACGTGCTGCCCGTGGAGCGCAGGTTGCCGGGCACCGAGGGCGCGGTGGTGTCGCCGCCGCCCGAGACCGCCTTCCACAGGGCGGGCACGTTGGAAGGCTCCCAGCCCGGCTGCGAGGTGTGCGCCTGGATGCACTCGTAGTCGACGCCGTTGTGGGTGACGCGGGTGCCGATCGTGTAGGACGTCCAGGCCTGCCAGGCGGGGTAGGCGGCCACTGTGACGCTGTGCGCGGCGGCCGGGGTAGTCGTGGCCAGGCCCGTGCCCGCGAGGGCGAAGGCGGCCAGTAAGGCGAGCATGATGCGTCTCATGGCATTCCCTGGAGGTGCGGCTTGACGGTCTTGGAGAAGTTCCAGTTGTGGCTGGCGTCCCAGTTGATGGACCAGGTCATCGCGCCCCTGATGTCGGGGTAGGCGCGGGGCGGGACGAAGCTCCCGCAGCTCGTGCGCTTGGCCAGGCAGTCGAGCGCCTGGTTGACCAGGGCGGGCGAGACGATGCCGCCGCCTGCCGCGCCGGGGCCCGCGGGCAGGCCGAGGGCGACCTGGTCGGGGCGCAGGCCGTTCTCGAGCTGGATGCAGGCCAGCGCCACCATGAAGTTGACGGTGCCCTGGGAGTAGGCGGCGTTCTGGTCGCAGCCGAGCATCGAGCCCGAGTTGTAGAACTGCGTGTGGACGACGGTGAGGATGTCCTTGATGGACAGGGCGAGCTTGAAGTACTCCGCGCCGGTCGACTGCATGTCGATGGTCTGCGGCGCCATCGTGATGATCAGCCCCGAGCCCGCCTTGGCGCGCAGCGACCGCAGCGCCTGGGCCATGTAGGTGGCGTTGAGCCCGTTCTCCAGGTCGATGTCGACGCCGTCGAAGCCGTAGCCCTGCATCAGGGCGTGGACGGAGTCGGCGAACGTCGTGGCCGCCGCCGAACTGGCGACCTGGACGCGTCCCGCCTCTCCGCCGACCGACAGGATGACCTTCTTGCCGCGCTGGTGCAGGGCGGCGACGTCGGCCTTGAACTGGGCGTCGGTGTAGCCGCCCACCGCGGTGGCCAGGCCCTGGTCGACGCCGAAGACGACCTCGCCAGGGGTCGAGGTGGCCTCGCCGAAGGCGATCGCGACCAGGTCGTACTCGGCGGGCACGGCCGAGAGCTTGAGCTCCACGGCGGGGTTGACGAAGTTGTGCCAGTAGCCGGTGAGGAAGTGCCTGGGCAGCGGGCCCGTGGTGCAGCCCGCGGTGGTGGCGGTGGCGTCGCGGCCTGCCGATTCGCCGACGGAGTTGTAGGCCTTGACGGTGTAGGTGTGGGTCTCGCACGCGCCGAGGCCGGAGATGGTGGCGCTCGTGGCGGTCACGGTGGTCTTGAGCGTCGAGCCCTCGTAGACGCGGTAGCCGGTGACGGTGCCGCCGGCCGTACCCCATGACAGGGAGATGGCGCCGGTGGTGGAGGTGGCGCTCACGGCGCCCGGCTGTCCCGGCACGCCGGGCTGGGGCTCGCCGCCTCCGCAGGAGGCGCCGTTGACGGTGCAGCCGGTGATGCCGGGGAAGTTGCCGGGGCTGCCGTTGAAGCCGAAGCTGGCGCTGGCGCCCGCCGCGAGCTGTCCTGCCCAGCTCGGAGGGGTGAAGGTGTAGTGCTGGCCGCTGCGGACCATGACCGCGTCCCACGCGGAGGGGACGGTGTGCCCGGCGGGCAGGTCGAACTGGACGTTCCAGCTGACGGGGGCGGCGGTGCCGTTGGTGACGGTGACCCTTCCCTCGAAGCCCGAGCCCCAGTCGGCGGCCTTGGTGAAGGTCGCGGTGAGGCCTGCGGCCTGTGCGGGCAGGGCGACCAGGGTGAGGGCGAGGGTGATCAGGGCGACCACTGATGCGCGTAATCTCACGCTGTTCCTTCTTTTCGGGGGGTGCGCTCCCTTTGCAGGGGCTGTCAGAGTGAGTCAGGCGGGGGTGCGCCGCCTCCACGCGCCCATGGCGGTGAGACTCGCGGCGCAGGGTGCTCCCTCGATCGGACCGGCCGAGGGACGACGTGTCTTCGCAGGTCGGACGTTGGCCATGATTTCTTTTAGGAAAGTTTCCTAAGAGTTGTCGCGATCGTAGCCTTGCCACCGACCCCTTACAAGACCCAAAAAACCCGCCCCTCCGGTCCGCGAAGAGACCTGGAGAGGCGGGTGTCCGCCCCTTCCTTCCTGCCTGCGAGGAGACCTGGAGGGGCGGTCGTGGGTGGAGCGCAGGGGCCGGGGTTGCCGGCTCCCTGCGCCCTCTGTCAGGGTTGGTGGGTGATCTTGACGTCGTCGACGGCGGCCTCGACCAGGGAGGCGGTGGAGGCGTCCGCCGCATCGATGACGATCCTGACCGTCTGCCCCGCGTGCGAGCTCAGGTTCGCCGTCGCCACCGTCCACGAGCCGTTCCTGTTGGAGGCGGCCCCCTGCTGGTTGACGACGGTGCTCGTGGTGGTGCCGACGACCCGCACCCTGAAGTAGTCGGCGCTGGAGGAGTTCGAGCCGTGCGCCAGGTACCACGACAGCGACAGGTTGAGCGTGCCCGAGGCCGGCAGGGTGATCGGCGGGGACTGGATGGTGGTGACGCCGCCGTCGATGTCGTACGCGCCGGCGGAGGAGCCCGCGAGGCGTCCGGTCACCAGGTCGTTGACGCCGCTGACCGTGGTGCCGAGCTGCTTGGCCCCCGAGGAGGTGGTGGCGGCGGGGTCGCCTCGCTCCCACTGGCCGAGCGTGGCGGTGTCGGTGCCGCCCGGGTTGACGGTCCAGCCGGTGGCGGTCTCGAAGGTGTCGGAGTAGACGGTGGTCCCTCCGCCGCTCCCGCAGTACTGCGCCTCCTTGCCGATGATGCGGTAGACGCAGTCGGAGTACTCGAGGAAGCGGAGCACGGCCTCCTTGTTGCGGGTGGTCTGCGGGACGATCTGCTCGTCCGGCGGGTAGAAGCCGGGGCTGGAGCCCGTCGGGTACATCTCGAACGTGAAGCTGAAGATCTTGTGGACGCCCCACAGCCAGTCGTCGATGGTGCCGTCGGTGATGTAGAGGTCGCTGGCCTGCTCAGGGGTGTACCCGTTGGTGGAGGCCATGTTCTGGCCGAGGGTGGCGTGCGCGTCCCTGTCGTCCTGGGTCAGGCCGGGCGCGGTGTCGTTGAAGGTGTAGCCGTACGGCCAGAGGATCAGCTCGCTGTAGGTGTGCCAGTCGATGTGCGACTTGATCTGCTGCACGCCGCCGACGACGCGGCCGCGCACCCAGTCGGCCACGGCCTTGACCTCGGGGGCCGACTCGGCCGAGGGACCGCGGTAGGTGTCACTGGAGGGGGTGCCCGAGGAGCCGCCGCAGCAGCCCCAGTTGTAGCCCCAGTTGCGGTTCATGTCGGTGCCGACGGCGGAGGAGCCCGCGTTGGGCTGGCGGTTCTTGCGCCACGAGCGGTAGGAGCCCGTGGCGATGTCGTACTCGCCGCCGTCGGGGTTGAGGTCCGGCATGATCCAGATCTCGCGCGTGTTGACGAGGTTGGTGATGCGGGCGTCGCTGCCGTAGCCCTCGGCGAGCAGGTGCATGATGTACAGCGCCATCTCGACCGTGAGGTGCTCGCGGGCGTGCTGGTGGGCGGTGAAGAGCACCTCGGGCTCGGCCTCGTCGGAGCCGACGTTGTCACTGATCTTGACGCCGATCAGCTGCCTGCCCTCGTAGGAGTTGCCGTAGACGAACTTGCTGGCGATCGCGGGGTAGGCGGCCACCAGCGCGTTCACGTTCGCGGTCATCTCCGCGTAGTTGTGGTAGCCGGAGTCCGATGGCGGGAAGTCAGAAGTCCTCGCATCGGACGGGGGTAACGGGGACGGCAGCTCCACGACGCGGTAGCCGAGCCGTTTGATCGCGGCGATCTCGTCCGTGGTGGCGGTGACCACCACGGAGTCGGACGCCACCGCGTCGATCGCCGCGCCGGTGGCGGCGACGGCGCTGCGCTGCCTGGCGTCTGCGGGTCCCTGCACCTTGTACTGCTTGTTGCGCGGCGGTTCGGCGGACGCGCCCGCCCCTGTCATGCCGGTCAGGCAGATCAGGGCCAGGACGGAGAGCAGGACGACTAATCGGCTTTTCACCTTCAGCCTCCTCGGGCTTGACGAGCGTCTGCACTGAGAGTGGAGAAGGATGAACAACCGTAATAGGCCCAAATTTCAGAAATGCACCAGAGCCTCGCTCAGGGGCTTCCTCGTCAGGTCCGGGACCTCCGCGCCGGGGGCCGCGTAGCCGACGGGAAAGAGGATGTAGGGCCGCTCGTTGCCAGGCCGGGAGCAGATCTCGCTGAGGAAGGCCATGGGGTTGGGGGTGTGCGTGAGCGTCGACAGGCCCATCGTGTGCAGCGCGGTGATGAACAGCCCGCACGCGATGCCCACGCTCTCGTTGACGTAGTAGTGCTTGACCCTGCCGCCGTCGGGGCGCAGGCCGTATTTCTCCGCGAAGCACACCACGATCCACGGGACCACCTCGAGGTAGCCCTTGTCGGAGGTGGTCTCCAGCCGAGCCAGCGCCTGCCGCCACTCGGGGGTCAGCCGCCCTCCCTCGTAGTTCTGGCGCTCCTCCTCCTCGGCGGCCAGCCTGATCCGCCGCCTGGTCTCGGCGTCGCCGATCACCACGAACTTCCACGGCTGCTGGTGCGCGCCGGAGGGCGCGGTGTTGGCCGCCATGACGGCCAGCTCCACGCACTCGCGCGGCACGGGCTCGTCGCTGAAGAAGCGGACGCTGCGCCGCCTGTCGACGTGCTCGAAGAAGTCCCTGCCTCTGCGGATCATGTCCGCCTCGTCGTAACGGTCGGGCGCATAGGGAACGAACGGATACGTGTGCTCCATGGAACCCGCAGTCTCGGCACACCTGGCGATCGTGACAACACCGGCGTGGCTATCCTGACGAACTGACAGCCGAAGCCACTCTCAGGAGACGAATTGCCGGCACGCCGCAAGGGATTGGACGCGCTCGACCTCGAGATCCTGCGCCTGGTGCGCGAGCGCCCCCGCACCGGCCTGCTGGAGATCGCCCGCCTGCTCGGCGTCGCGCGCGGCACCGTGCAGGCCAGGCTCGACCGGATGAGCGCCGACGGCGTGATCACCGGCTTCGGTCCCGTGCTCTCCCCCGCCGCGCTGGGCTACCCGGTGCAGGCGTTCGCCACCCTGGAGGTGGAGCAGGCCTCCCGCGAGCACATCTCCGCCGCCCTGCACGCCATCCCCGAGCTGCTCGAGGCCCACATCGTCACCGGTCAGGGCGACGTGTGGTGCCGCCTGGCCGGTCGCGACAACGAGCACATCCAGCGGGTGATCGACGGCATGCTGACCATCCCCGGCGTACGGCGCAGCACGACCGTCATCACGCTGTCCGAGGTCGTCGCCCACCGGGTGCACCCGCTGGCGCGGCTGCGCGGATAGGCACGACGGGCGGACGGACCGCCCCCGCGAGCCGGCAGGCCCCCGGAGACGGGTTTCACGGGAGACGGGTTTCACGGGAGGCGAGTTCACGGGACGCGAGTTCACGGCACGCGAGCGAGCCCGCGCGGTCGTTCGGGCCGCGCGGGCTGCCTCACACGTTTCCTGTCAGTCGGCTCCTGTCAGTCGGCGCGGACGCGGTCGCGGATCCAGACGCCGGCAGGCTTGAGCCGCGAGGTGCCGGCGAAGGGGCCGTTCGGGCAGGTGCCGGTGGTGAAGACGGCGCCTGAGCGGAAGTCGTCGGAGTAGTTCCAGTTCACCCAGCTGATCTTCTTCTGCGCCATCAGGTCGATGTACTGCTGCGACCTGGTGAAGTTGTTCGGCCCGTCACCCGTGGCCTCCTGGGTGCCGAACTCGGTGACGAAGACCGGGATCCTGTCGGCGGCCCTCGACAGCGTGTTCAGGTAGTCGCTGCCGTGGGAGGCGGCGTAGAAGTGGAAGGTGTACATGATGTTGGTCGCGTTGACCGGGTTGGCGACGACCTCGTTCTCGTCGGACCCCTCGGAGACGCCCAGCGACGACCAGGCGCGGGTGCCGACGAGGATCGGGGTGTCGGGGTCGTTCTGCCTGATCACCGGGATGAGCTGGTGGGCGTAGTTCCTGATCGTGGACCAGGAGACGCCGCTCGGCTCGTTGGCGATCTCGTACAGCAGGTTGTTCTTGCCGTTGTGCCGCTGGGCGATCTCGGTGAAGAACGTCTTGGCCCTGCTGAGGTTGTACATCGGGTCGCCGGGGTCGAGCATGTGCCAGTCGACGATGGCGTACATGCCGCGCGCGGTGGCCATCTCGATCAGGTTGTGGACCCTGTCGGTGAACTGCCGGGGGTTGCTCTCGTAGCCGCCGTCCTGGATGTACATCGAGATCCGCAGGATGTCGGACTTCCAGTCGGTGGCCAGCGCGTCGAGTGAGGCGGTGTTGAGGCACTGGGAGTACCACTGCAGGCCGTGCGTGCTCATGCCGCGCAGCTGGATCTGCTCGCCGCGCTCGTTGCACAGCCGTACGCCGCAGACCTTGAGCTGGCCGTTGGCCTGCACCGGGGTGCCGGTGCCGCCCGCCTGGGTGGTGGCGGTGACGGAGGCGCTCCTGTCGGACTCGTTGTCCGAGGGGTCGCGCGCGGTCACGGTGTAGGTGTGGGTCGAGGAGGGGGCAAGGCCGGTGATCGTGGCCGAGGTGCCGCTCACGGTGGCCTTCAGCGACGTGCCCTCGTAGACCCGGTAGTCCTTGATCGTGCCGCTGTTGTCCGTGGAGGCGTTCCAGGCCAGGGAGATGGAGCTGGAGGTGGTGGCGGTGGATCGCAGCCCGCCTGGCGCCGTCGGCTTCTCGGTGTCGGAGGGGCCTCCCGCCGAGACCGTCAGGCGGTCGAGGTTGGGCCCGCCGTTCGCGGTGGTGGCGGTGGCGCGGACGGTGTTGGGGCCCGCCCTCAGCGCCGCGTTGACCGTGATCTCGGCCCAGGTGCTCCACGCGCCGGTGCCGGGGAAGTCGCGGTTCACGCTCGTGCCGTTGACCGCGACGGCAAGGGGCCTGTTGACGGTCGTGCCGTTGGCGTAGCGGAAGGTCAGCGCCGCGTTCCCCGCGGCGGCGGCGTCGACGGTGAACTCGACGTAGGAGCCCTCGACGTTGGCGTAGTCGACGAAGCCGCTGCCGGTGTAGCCGGCGTGCTTGGTGTCGACGATGCCCTGCGAGATCACCGCGTTCTCCGCCTGGTACTCACTGGCGGGGGCGGCCACGTCGACCTCGGCGTAGTCGAGGTTCGGCCCGCCTCCCGCGGTGGTGGCGGTGGCGCGGATGGTGTTGGCGCCCGCGTTGACCGGTGCGGTGATCGTGGTGGAGGCCCAGGTGGACCAGGCCCCGGTGCCGGGGAAGTCACGGGTGACGCTCGTGCCGTTGACCGCGACGGTCATCGGCCTGTTGGTCGTCGTGCCGTTGGCGTAGCGAAGGACGATCGAGGCGGTCCCCGCCGACGGCGCGTTCACGGCGAACTCGACGTAGCCGCCTGCGACGTTGTCGTAGTTGACGAAGCCTGTCCCGCTGAACCCCGCGTGGTTGGACTCGACCGTCCCCTGGGAGACGGCGGCGTTCTCCGCTTCGTGTCGGGTGGGCGCCTGCGCCATGGCGGGGGTCATGGCGGGAACCGCTAAGGCGGTGGTGAGGACGGCGGTCAGGGCGAGGAAACGAATGGGTCGGAGCATCGCCTCTCCGGTTTATTAGGAAAGTTAACTAACGAACAATCGGAGGATAGGTCCGACACCTGGCCGACACAAGGCCCAAAAGTCGGCGGTCAGTCCTTTGACGTCAGATAGTTTGACGTCTTACTATCAGGCGCATGCGTACCCTCATTCGAAACGTCCGCGTCTTCGACGGCGTCCTGACCATCCCCCGCACCGAGGTCCTGATCGAGGACGACAGGCTCGCCGCCTACGACGGCGGCCGCGCCGACCTCGAGATCGACGGCGCCGGAGCGACTCTGCTGCCCGGCCTGATCGACGCCCACACCCATACCTTCGACGGCGACCTCGCCCAGGCGCTGAGGTTCGGGGTGACGACCGAGCTCGACATGTTCTGCCTGCCGGGGAACCTGGCCCGCCAGCGCCGCCTGGCCGCCGAGCGCGACGACGTGGCCGACCTGCGCAGCTCGGGAATCCTCGCCACCGCGCCCGGCGGGCATCCCAGCCAGATCATGGAGGCGACCTCGGGACAGGACCTCGGCGACGCGGTCGGTGCGTTCGACACGGTGGCCGACGCGGGACAGGCCAAGGCGTTCGTCGAGGCACGGCTGGCCGAAGGCGCCGACTACCTCAAGATCGTGATCGACAGCGGGCACGTGGCGGGGCTCGACCTGCCCGTCCTCGCCCCCGACGTCGTCGCCGCCCTCGTCGAGGCGGGGCACGCCGCCGGGCTCATGGCCATCGCGCACGCGGTCACCACCGAGGACGCCGTCGTCGCCCTGGACGCGGGCGTCGACGGCCTGGCCCACCTCGTCACCGACCCGCTCCCCCAGGAGGTCGCCGCCAGGATCGCCGCCCAGGACGTGTTCGTGGTCAGCACGCTCACCTACTTCGAGGCGGTCACCGGCGACCCGAGCGGCGCCGAGCTGGTGCGCGACGAGCGCATCGGCTCACTGCTTCCCGCCCAGGCCAGGGCGGCCCTCGACCGTGACCCGAGCGTCGTGCCCGTCCACCCCGACGGGGTTCGCAACGCCGTACAGGCGGCCGCGGCGCTGCACAGGGCAGGGGTGGCGCTGCTCGCGGGCACCGACGCCAACCCATGGGCGCCGTTGCACGGCGCCAGCATGCACCGCGAGGTGCTGCTGCTGACGGAGGCCGGGCTGAGCCCCGCCGAGGCGCTCGCGGCCGCCACCAGCGTGCCCGCCCGCAGGTTCGGGCTGGCCGATCGCGGCAGGATCGCGCCCGGCTTCCGCGCCGACCTGCTGCTGGTCGAGGGCGACCCGACCACCGACATCACCGCCACCCGCGCCATCAGGGAGATCTGGCGCAGAGGGGTACGGCAGGCGCGCTAGCGCGCCAGCATGCCGCGCAGGACGGTGTCGAGCGTGGCCGCCTCCTGCTCGGTCAGACGGGCGGCCAGCCTGGCCAGGTTGGCCGCGTGCTCGGTGAGGGTGGCGTCGATGACCTCGCGTCCCTCCTGCGTCAGCGCGACGCGGAAGCTGCGGCGGTCGGCGGGGTCGAGGCTGCGCTCCACCAGACCGGCCGCCTCGAGCCTGTCGATGCGGTTGGTCATGCCCGCCCGCGACATCATCAGCACGTCGGACAGTTCGGAGGGGATCAGCGTGTACGGCGGGCCCGACCTGCGCAGCGCCGCCAGCACGTCGAACTCTCCGGGGCGCAGGCCGTGCCGCCTGAAGACCTGCTCCACCGCCGACTCGACGAGCCGTGACGCCTGGGCCAGCCTGCTGAAGACCCCCATCGCCGACAGGTCGAGATCGGGCCGCTCCCGCCGCCACTGCTCGAGGATGACGTCGATCGGGTCCTGCTCGCTGCTCATGCTCAGACCTTAGGGGACCGGAGGCGACCGCCCGGGATCCGTCGGATCTCACCGGGGCGGCTCCGCTGGTGGACGCGGAGTGCGATTCATGGTGAATTCAGGCAATGACGGTACAGGGCGCCTGCGACCCTCGATTCGCCACGGTCGCCGAGGAGTTCGAGCGCAACCTCACCAAGCGCGGCGAGGTGGGCGCGTCGGTCTGCGTCGTCGTCGACGGCGAGACGGTCGTCGACCTCTGGGGTGGCGACGCCGCCCCCGGCCTTCCCTGGCTGCACGACACCATCGGACACGTCTGGTCGTGCACCAAGGGGGCCACCGCGCTGTGCGCGCACATGCTCGCCTCCCGAGGGGAGCTCGATCTCGACGCGCCGGTCGTGCGCCACTGGCCCGAGTACGGCGCCCGAGGCAAGGACGGCACGCTGGTGCGGCACCTGCTGACCCACCAGGCGGGGCTGCCCGCCCTGCGCGAGCCGCTGCCGAGCGGGGGGTTCTACGACTGGAAGCTGATGGCCGACAGGCTCGCGGGCGAGGAGCCGTTCTGGGAGCCTGGCACCAGGCACGGCTACCACGCTCTCACCTTCGGGTTCCTGGTCGGGGAGGTCGTGCGCAGGGTGAGCGGGCGCTCGCTCGGTGCCTTCTTCCGCGAGGAGGTGGCCGAGCCGCTCGGCCTCGACTTCTGGCTGGGCCTGCCCGAGGAGCAGGAGGGACGCGTCGCGCCGACGATCCCCGCCGAGCCTCCCGCGCGGCTGCCCAGCTTCTACGCCGCGGCGTTCGCCGACCCTGCCTCGATTCCCGCCCTGCTGCTGGGCAACGACGGCGGGTACATGACGACCCCCGGCGAGTCCGACACCAGGACCGCGCACGCGGCGGAGTTCGGGGCGGTCGGGGCCGTCACCAACGCCCGTGGTCTGGCCGGGATGTACCGGCCGCTGTCGCTCGGCGGGGGCGGACTGGTCACCGAGGAGCAGCTGGCGATCATGTCGCCCGCGCAGTCCGCCTCCTCGGTGGACGCGGTGCTGCTCGTGCCGACCAGGTTCTCGCTCGGCTTCATGAAGGCCGTCGACAACCGGCACCTGCCCGCCGCCGACAGCGAGGGGGCGCTGCTGACCGAGACGGCGTTCGGCCACGCGGGCATGGGCGGCTCGGTCGGCTTCTGCGACCCGCCCGCGCGCCTGGCCTTCGGCTACACGATGAACCGCCAGGGCACCGGCCTCGGCATCAACCCGAGGGGACAGGCGCTGGTGGACGCCGTCTACCGGTCACTCGGCCACCGGCGGGCGCGCGGCGGCCTGTGGTACCGCCCGACCTGACATGTCCGTCGAAAGGGCACGCTAATGTGAAAGGCATGTTCTTCGGGGTGACCGACATCTGGACGTACATGGTCGGTGCGTTCTTCATCATCCTGCTACCCGGCCCCAACTCGCTCTACGTGCTGGCGCTCGCCGCCCAGCGAGGCGTGCGCCAGGGCTACCGGGCGGCGGCGGGCGTGTTCGTCGGCGACACGATCCTCATGGTGCTGGCCTCCGCCGGCGCCGCGTCGCTGCTGAGCTCGGCCCCGCTGGTGTTCATGATCGTAAAGATCGCGGGCGCCGCCTACCTCGGGTGGATCGGCTTCCAGATGATCAGGGGAGCGTGGAGAGCCTGGCGCTCCCCCTCCACCGCGCAGGCCCCCGCCAACGCCCTGGTGAGCGAGCGTGACGTGCGCCCCTTCACCAAGGCGCTGACGATCAGCCTGCTCAACCCGAAGGCGATCCTGTTCTTCGTCTCCTACTTCATCCTGTTCGTGGACCCCTCCTACGCCACCCCCGCCGTGTCGTTCCTCATCCTCGGCGCGATCATCCAGGTCTTCAGCGCGCTCTACCTGTCGGCGCTGATCTTCGGGGGCAACTTCCTGGCCGGGCAGTTCAGGTCCAGGCGCAGGCTGTCGGCCACGCTCACCGCCGGCGTCGGCGCCCTCTTCCTCGGCTTCGGGGCCAAACTCGCCACCGCGGGCCTGGGCTGATCCCTCCCTCTACGCGGGGGCGACGCGCTCGGCCCTGAGCAGCTCCACGATGAGCCAGAGCCGTACGGCGAGCCCCGCGAACGCCAGCGGCCACGCCCCCGTGAAGGCCGCCAGCAACCCGCATCCCGCCGCGGCCACCGTCGCCCAGCGCAGCAGCCCGAACACCTGCACGGTGCGGGGGTCCTGATGGGAGACCATGATCCCCGTCGCGATCATCCACACCGCCAGGACCTCCGCGAGGCCGAGCATCAGGGTCAGCGAGGACGGCAGCGGCATGAGCTCCGTCACTGAGACGACGGCGGCCGCCACCGCCGCCACCCTGGCTCCGTGGAAGGCCGGATGCCCCACCCGTCCGAGCGCCGCCACGACGACGACCCACCCGATCACGTCCATGAGCAGGTCGAACCCGTTTAATCGGAGGTCGAGGGCGACGATCAGCAGTCCGAGCGCGACGGACTTGTAAGGACGCATGTCACGGATCATGACATTCGGGCTGGACAAGATCAACAAGTGCTGAGTGTGCACAATCTGACGGTGGCACTCGGAGGGCTCAGGTACGGTAAGCCACCGGCGCGCCCTCGCGTGCCGGGGGTAACCGTGCCGTAACCCCGGTGGCAGCGTCCGCCGATGCCTGGTCCAGCGAAGCCTGGGTAGACGCTGAACGCCGGCCGACCTACGGAGCAGAGTTGAGTCATCCCCCTGTCGTGCTGCCCCGCCTGACCGCCATGGCCAAGCAGGCGGCCCCCCGCCTGCTCGAAGGCGTCGTCGCGCCGCTGGCCGTCTTCTACACCGCCCTCATGATCCTGGGCGAGACGGGCGCGCTGATCGCGGCGGTGTCATGGGTCTACCTCGGGGTGGGATGGCGGCTCGTCAGAAGGGTCAGGGTGCCCGCGACGATGTTCCTCGCCGCGGTGGCGATCACCGCCCGCACCCTGATCGCGCTGGTCACCGGCAACAACGCCGTCTTCTTCCTCACGCCCGAGTTCGGCACGATCTGCATCAGCATGATCTTCCTCGCCTCGGTCAGGCTGAACGCGCCCATGGTGCAGAAGCTCACGCTCGACTACATCCACCTGCCGCAGGCGGTGCTCAGGCACGAGCGGATGCGCAGGTTCTTCGCCAGGATCACCCTGCTGTGGGCCTTCGTGCTGCTGGCCAACTCCACGGTGAGCATCCTGCTCTACATCCACGAGTCGGCGATGATCGGCGTCTACATGCTGCTGCGCACCTCAGCGGTGGCCGCTATCAGCGGTCTCGCGATCGCCTTCTCGCTGTGGGCCTTCAAGCGGGTCCTTCGCCGCCTGCACACCCCCGCCTGACTTCTCGATCAGCAGGAACGCGCCCGCCAGCCCCATCACCAGCCCGGTCAGGAGCGAGAACAGGTCCACGAGGTCGGTGGCGACCATCGGGACGTTCGCGCGCAGCGGGCCCGCGGTCACGATGACGATCATCTTGTAGAGGCCCCAGCCGAACAGCGACCCGCTGCCCAGCCAGCTCAGCGCCACCGCCCAGGGCGCGTGGCCGCGTAGCAGGTGCAGATAGGCGAGCGCGGCCCCGATCGCCACCGCACCGCTGAAGGCCAGCGCGACCCCACCCGCCGTGGTCTTCGCCGCCACCACCGCCGGGTCCAGGCCGGCCGTGCCGCCGAGTGCCCAGTAGAGTTTCGCGCCGCCGACGACCATGGTGACCAGCAGGCTGCCACGCCCCACGACGTGCTGGAACGGCACGGCCGTCCGCCTGCCGCCCGAGACGAAGATCCACGGCCAGCGGTCGCGGGCGTAGAGGACGAAGGCGACGATCAGCCCGAGGCCCTGCAGCGAGAAGCCGCCGTAGACGGCCAGGTACACCCAGGCGGCGAGGAACTCCTCGCCGAAGGCCCCTGGCCCTTCCAGCAGCAGCGTGACCGGCAGGCTCACCAGGATCTGCGACAGCAGCCCGATGCCCACCCAGATCGGAAGGAGCACCAGCCAGGCGGGCAGGCGCATCCCCCACCGCATCGTGAAGGCCAGCGCGAGCAGGAGGCCGACCAGATCCATGCCGAAGGTCATGGCGTTGAGCCCGACGATCGTGGCGGAGTTCATGAGGGACGGAGCCGTCACGCCGACCATGTCGCCGGTCAGCCAGAGGATCTTGATCGTCAGGTAGGGCAGGATGGCGGCCATCGCGACCACCGCGGCGGTGATCCGGCCGATGCCGGCTCGGGGAACGTCCATGCTCCCGAACCTGCCTGGTCCGCGCCGCCGCTCCCTCACGCCCGGAGGGGATCCTCCTCCCCCTGGAGAGGGAGAACGACGAGCTCGAAGCCGTCGTCCACGGGCCCGGCCGTCATCGTGCCGCCCGCCAGCCGTACGCGCTCGCGCAGGCCGGTGAGGCCCATGCCGCCGGGAATCGCGGTGGCCCTGCCGCGGGCGGGGCCGTTGCGCACCGAGATCCTCGCTGGCGAGACCGAGACGCGCACCCACGCGCCTGGCGCGTGCTTGGCGGCGTTGGTGAGCCCTTCCTGGACCGCGCGGTAGGCCAGCGCGGGCACGGGTCCCTCCGCCACCTCCAGCGAGACGTCCATGCCGGAGTCGCGGGAGCGTTCCACCAGGTCGGTGACGTCGGCGGCGACCGGTACGAGGGGGGCGGGGTCGAAGTCGTCGCGCAGCAGCCCGACGATCTCGCGTAGCCGCTCGGTCGCCTCCGAGGCGGCCACCCGCAGCTCGCCCGCGGCCTTCGCCTGCGCGGGAGCGAGCCCTGGAGCGATCTCGAGGCCCGCCGCCCGCACCGCGATCAGAGCCAGGTCATGGCCGAGGGAGTCGTGCATGTCGTGCGCGATGCGGGTGCGCTCGCGCAGCCTGGCCTGCGCGGCCACCGACAGCTGGGTCCGCTCACGCTGCTGGAGCAGCAGCCGCCTGAGCGTGCCCAGCAGGTACGGCACGACATAGCAGCCGATGAGACCGCTCACCATGGTCACCCAGTAGCGCAGGAGGCCGCCCTGGGCCAGCACGACGCCCGCGCCGATGACGGCGGCCGCGCCGAACACGGCCGTCGCGGGCCAGGCCCTCGAGGCGCTCCGGCCCGTCCGGTAGGCGTACCAGAGCACGGCGAGCGTGGTCGTCGACAGCGGGAAGATCTTCACGCTGACCAGCGACAACGGCCACAGCTGGTCGGTCGTGGCGACGCCGCCGGTGAAGTCCCACGAGGTGGTGGCCAAGCCTTCGCCGAAGTCCCACGGGCCGAGCGGCAGCAGGATCACCGACGCGGCCAGCGGCCACGCCCTGCCCACCAGGACGGCCAGCCCGAGCAGCAGCACGCGCCCGCCTGTCACGACCGCGAACACGCCTGGCTCGGCGAAAGGGTCGGGGCCGGCCGCCGCGGCGAGAACGGACAGCACGAGCCAGGCGAGGACGTCGTAGAGGACCTGACGAGGTGTGCGGCGCATGCCCGAAACGTTAGCCGGAGACGTCGGCCGCCACCCCTGCCGAAAGTAAGGGGTACGGCCTGGCCCACCGCGAAAGGTGGTGCCAGGCCCACCGCCGATCTCCATCCTTGCCCCAGTGTGTCCGGGCTCCGCCCCAGGTTGGATCGACGTACCTGACGAAAGTAGGGGGTCGCGGGTGCCGTTCGTCCGATGTGCCGCCGAGTGGCTGATCCCTAGGTTCGAGGAGCTGGATCCCTGACTTTTCCAGGGGACGGCAGGGGCGCGGGCAGGGGGCATCCCCGATGCCGCACACACGTCCCGCCGCCACTCTGGGAGAACTCCTCCACAGACCGGAGCGCAATCCCATGTCTCACGCCATTCTCGACCTGCTCAACCAGGTGATGTCGTCACCGTGGTTGTACCTCGCGCTGTTCGCGCTGGCGTTGCTCGACGGGTTCTTCCCCATCGTCCCCGCCGAGACGTCAGTGATCACCGCGGGCGTCTTCGCGGCCTCGACGGGCGAGCCGGCCCTCTGGCTGGTGATGGTCGTCGCCGCGCTCGGGGCGTTCGCCGGTGACCACATCTCCTACGCCATCGGCGGCAAGGCCGGCAGGCGGCTGCACGGCAAGAAGAGCTACGCCTGGGCGCAGCAGGCGCTCGCCGAGCGCGGCGGGCTGCTGCTCGTCGTGGCGCGCTACATCCCCGGCGGCAGGACGGCGGCGACCCTGACCATGGGTGCCGTCCGCTACCCGCGCAGGTCCTTCGCCTTCTTCGACGCGATCGCGGCAGGCTCCTGGGCGGTCTACTCCGCGCTGATCGGCTTCTTCGGCGGCATGGCCTTCGAGAACGACCCGATCAAGGGCCTGCTGCTCGGCCTGGGCATCGCCGTGTCCATCACGGTGCTCGTCGAGGTCGTCCGCTGGGTGCGCAAGAGGCGCTCACAGGGTTCTCACAGAGCGCTCGTCGCGGCCGCACAGGGCGCGCAAGGAGACTCCTGACTGTTCGCCCCCGTGCCCCTGGGTGTCCATGAACGGACACCTCCATATGGCTTCATCCAGGTGAAAGGAGAGCGTCCATGACTGTGCTGGCCGCGGCGGTAGCCCTGTTCGGCTCGTTGTTCTTCGCACTCGGCGCCGCTCTCCAGCAGTTCGAGGCGGCGGACTCGGCCAAGCCAGGCCTGCTGGCCCTGCTGAGAAAACCCCGCTGGCTGATCGGCGGGGTCTCCATCACCGTGGGCGGCGGGCTGCACATCGTCGCGCTCGGCCTCGGCCCGCTGACCGTCGTCCAGCCCATGGGCGTGGCCAGCCTGCTGTTCGCCCTGCCGATCGCCGCCGGCCTGCACGGACGCAGACCCTCCCGCAGGGAGCTGGCCGCTGCCGCGACCGTCGCGATCGGGCTGATCGGCCTGGTCCTGCTCGTGCCCGCCCACGACGGCCCCACCTACCTCAGCCCTCAGGGCGCGTCCACGCTGCTCGCCGTCGCCGGCATCGCGGCGGTCCTGCTGTGGGCAGGGGCGAAGGTGGCCTCGGCCGCCGGGCGGGCGGCGCTGCTGGCCACCAGCGCGGGCGTGCTGTACGGCGCCACCGCGACCCTCATGCGCGTCCTCGTCGACGGCGCGTGGAACTGGTGGTACCTGCTGGCGCTGCCGGTTCCCGCCCTGCTCGCCCTCGTGCTCCTGCAGCGCGCCTACGCCGTCGGCCACTTCGGCGTGTCGTTCGCCTCGCTGCAGATCGCCGACCCCCTGACCGCTGTCGCCTTCGGCGCCCTCCTGCTCGGCGAGCCCCTCCCCCAGGGCATCGCCCCGATCGCCGCCGCCGCCCTCACCGCCGTGGGCACGGTGGCGCTCGCCCGCACCACCCCGCTCGAAGCACGTACCTAGCTGAACCGCTTTCCTGGCTCAACCACGTAGGAGTCCCCCATGGCCATGCCGCTCATCTCACCCCAGACCTCCCGCCCGACCCTCGTGCCGGTGCCGACCAGGCCCCGCCGTGTGCTGATCTCGACCGACACCTACCCGCCCGACGTGAACGGCGCCGCCGTCTTCACCCACCGACTGGCCACGGGGCTGGCCGAGCGCGGCAACGACGTCCACGTGATCTGCCAGTCGGAGGACGGCCCCGCCAAGGCCACGGTGGAGGACGGCGTGATCGTGCACCGGCTGCGCTCGGCTCCGCTGCTCGTCCACCCCACGATGCGGGTGACCGTCCCCGCCAGGCTCGACCGCCTGGTGAACGCGATCCAGCCCGACGTGCTGCACACCCAGGGGCACTTCGTCGTCGGCAGGGCCGCGATGGCCGCGGCGCGAAGGAACGGCGTGCCGATCGTGGCCACCAACCACTTCATGCCCGACAACCTCTTCCAGTTCGCGCACATCCCGGCGAAGCTCAGGGAGAAGGCGGGCAGGCTGGCCTGGCGCGACTTCATCCGCGTCTACTCCCGCGCCGACCACGTCACCACCCCCACGCCGCTGGCCGCCGGTCTGCTGTCCGAGCAGGGCTTCGAGCGCGAGGTGGAGGCGGTCTCCTGCGGGATCGACCTGACCAGGTTCCATCCTCGCTCGGAGCCGAAGGCCTGGGCCCGCAAGGCGTTCGGGCTGCCCGACCGCGAGACGGTGCTGTTCGTGGGCCGCCTCGACGAGGAGAAGCGGCTGGACGAGCTGGTGCGGGCGCTGCCGTACATCGTGAACGAGACCGACGCCCAGGTCGCGCTGGTGGGCAAGGGCAACCAGCGGGAGCCGCTGGAGCGGCTGGCCAGAAGGATCGGCGTCGGCGACAGGGTGTTCTTCCTCGGGTTCGTGCCCGACGAGGCGATGCCGCAGGCGTTCGCGGCGGCCGACGCGTTCGCCATGCCGGGCGTCGCCGAGCTGCAGAGCATCGCGACGCTGGAGGCCATGGCCAGCGGCCTGCCCGTCGTCGCGGCCAACGCGATGGCGCTGCCGCACCTGGTCGAGGAGAACGGCTTCCTGTACGAGCCTGGCGACGTGATCGAGCTGGCCAGGCACCTGACCGCGCTGCTGACCGACACGGGCCTGCGCGACAGGGCGGGCAAGGCCAGCCGCGAGCTGGCGCTCACCCACGACCACCAGGCCTCGCTGGCCCGTTTCGAGGAGATCTACGCCGAGGTCGGCCGATGATCCTGCTGGCTCCCCTGATGGCCGCGCTCGTGTGCGCCGCCGCGCTGACCTACGCGCATCTGGCGCTGCCCCAGCAGACCCTCATCAGCGACTACGCGCTCGTGCCCGGCGGGGTGGTGCCCGTCATGATCGGCATGCTGGCGCTGGCCGCGGGCTGTGTCTTCCTCGCCTACGGCCTGACCGTGCGCGAGCCAGGACGCACCGCCGCGACCAGGCTGCTGCTGATCGCCGCGGCGGGCGGGCTCATGCTGAGCGCGCTGTTCCCCACCGATCCAGGCCCTGCCACCTCCCTGTCGGGCGAGGTGCACCGATGGGCCGCGGCCGTGGTGTTCACCTCGCTGCCCGTCGCCGGCTGGACGCTGGTCAGAGGCAGGGCCCCGCTCCCCCGATGGAACCTGGTCAGGTCGCTCGTCGTCACCGCCGTCGTCGCGCTGGCCGTCTACCTCGCCGCGCACCCCGCGGCCCTCACCTCGCCGTTCATCGGCGGAGAGGCCTACTACGGCCTGCTGGAGCGGGCGGTGGTCGTGGCCGACGTCGCCCTGGTGGTCGCGATGGGCGTGGCCGCCTCCCTCGACAACCGCCTTCCCACGCAGCTCCCCGTCGTGACGCGCGAGAGCCGACCCGCGCCCGCCGCGCCCGCCGACCGGGCCAAGGCGGCCTGACGGTTCGGTGCGGGCCGAACCGTCAGGGTCCTAACGTGGAGATATGTCAGCACAGGGCCTCGCCTCCTTCGCCGCGCTGCTCGCCGACCCGACAAGGGCGGCGTTCTGCCTGGCCCTGCTCGACGGCCGGGCCTGGACCGCGGGCGAGCTCGCGAGGACCGCGGGGGTCGCGGCCTCCACCGCCAGCGAGCACCTCAGCAAGATGGTCGAAGGCGGCCTGCTCGCCGAGGAACGGCAGGGCAGGCACCGCTACGTCCGGTTGCGCGACGCGGCCACCGCGCAGCTCGTCGAGGACCTGGCCGCACGGGTCAGCCCCTCCGCCGCCACGCACACGACCCTGAGGGCCGCCAGCGCGGCCAGCGCCCTGGCCAGGGCGCGCACCTGCTACGACCACCTCGCGGGGCGCCTCGGCGTCTGCGTCACCGACGCCCTTCTCTCCCACGGCCTGCTCGACCCCGGTTTCTCGCTGAGCGCGTCGGGCGCGGCATGGTTCGAGAAGCTCGGCATCGCGCTGACGGCCAGCCGTACGCGGCCGATGGCCAGGCCGTGCCTCGACTGGACCGAGCGCCGTCCCCACCTGGCCGGTACGGCCGGCGCCGCGCTGTGCCGCCACGCGCTCGAGGCGGGCTGGGTCACCAGGATCGGCGGCCAGCGGGCGCTCAAGGTGACCGACTCGGGCCTGAGCAGCCTCGCCCTGTTGCTGGACATCCCCTCCGACACGCTTCGGCCGTCGCCGAACTGACCGGGACCTAACGTCGTCACCATGCGCATCACCGACCACGCGGCGGCCCGAGCCGTCCTGTCCGATCCTTCGTGCGTCCCGCCGCCCGTGCCCTCGGGCGCGCCCTTCGGCACGCTGGCCTGGCTGCGCTCGCAGGTCTCCCGCTTCGCCTCCGGCGCCGAGCACGCCGAGCGCCGCGCCCTGGTGGAGGAGTGCCTGTCCGCTCTCGACCCCTCGGCCCTGCGCTCGGCCGCCGCGACCCGCGCGGATCGCGGCGCCGAGATCATGGAGATCCCCGCAGGGGTCCTGGGCGAGGCGCTCGGGATCGACGACACGGGCGCGCTCGTCCGCGCCGTCGACGCGGCGGCCACCGGCTACCTCTCGGGCGAGGGCACCCCCGAGGCGGACCCCGCGGTCGCGACCCTGCTCGGCCTCGTCGGCCCCGCAGGGGACCTGCCGCGCGCCGTCGCCAGGATCACCGTCCTGCTGCAGGCCCACGGCTCCACCACGGGCCTCCTGCGCAACGCCGTCGCCCGTCTCTCCGGCGAGAGCGCCCCTGCCACCGCCGGGCAGCTGCTGCTGGAGACCCTTCGCCGTGACCCGCCACTGCTCGTCACCAAGCGGGTCGACGCCCACGGCGCGCCGATCGAGATCGACCTCGTGGCCGCGAACGACGGGCACGACGAGCACCTGACCTTCGGTCACGGCGTGCGCCCCTGCCCTGGAGCCGAGCACGCCATGGCCATCGCCACCGGCGTCCTAGAAACGATCATGGAGTTGCGATGACCTTCCACGACCTGCACAGGCCCGGCGACCCGCTCCTGCTGCCCAACGCGTGGGACTACGGCTCGGCCGCGCTGCTGGCCTCCCGCGGCTACCCCGCCATCGGCACCACCAGCCTCGGGGTGGCCGCCGTCCACGGCAAGCCCGACGCGGCCGCCGCCACCAGGGCGGAGACCCTCGACCTCGTCCTGCTCGTGAAGGACCTGCCCGCCTACCTCACCGTCGACGTCGAGAACGGCTTCAGCGACGACCCCGCCGCCGTCGCCGACCTGGTCGACCTGCTCGCGGGACTGGGCGTGGCGGGGATCAACCTCGAGGACGGCAGGGCCGACGGCACGCTGCGCCCTGTCGGCGAGCAGACCCGCATCCTGGAGGCCGTCGCGGGCAGGGGCGTGTTCGTCAACGCGCGCACCGACACCCACTGGCTCGGCACGGGCGAGTCCGCCACCGAGCGGATCCGCGCCTACGCCGACGCGGGCGCCGACGGCGTCTTCGTCCCGGGCGTGGCCGACCTGGCGGAGATCGCGGAGCTGGCGCGCGCCACCGAGCTGCCGCTCAACGTCCTCTACAGCCACAGCCACAGCGTCGAGGAGCTCGCGGGCGCGGGTGTGGCCAGGGTCAGCACCGGCTCGCTGCTCTACAGGGCCGCGCTCCAGGGCGCCCTCGCGGTCCTGGAGAAGGATGCGGCGATGCCCACCTATGGGGAGATCGTCGGGCTGCTGCCGGAACCGCGATAATCGCCACCATGCGTGTCGACATCCTCGGTCCCGTCCGGGTCCTCGACGGGGAAGGGCGTCCCGTCGCGCTCGGCGGGCCACGGGTGCGAGCGCTGCTGGTCCTGCTGGCGGCCGAGGCCGGCAGGATCGTCACCCAGGAGCAGCTGATCGACGGCCTCTACGGGGCCGAGCCGCCCGAGGCGGCGGCCAACGCCCTGCAGTCGCAGGTCTCCAGGTTGCGCCGAGCCCTCGGCAGGCACCTGGTGGAGTTCCATCCGGCGGGCTACCGCCTGGCGATCGACCCGCAGGACGTCGACGCGCACCGCTTCGAGCGGCTGGCCGCCGAAGGGCGCGAGGCGCTGCGCGCGGGCGATCCCGCGCGGGCGTCTGGCGCGCTCAGGCAGGCGCTGGCGCTGTGGCGCGGCGAGGCGCTGGCCGACGCGCCGCTCGCGCGGGCGGGTGCCACCCACCTCGCCGAGCTCAGGCTCGCCGCCACCGAGGACAGGACACAGGCCGAGCTGGAACTCGGCGCGCACCGCGAGCTGGTCGGCGAGCTGCGCGCGCTGGTCGCGGCCCACCCGCTGCGCGAGCGGCTGAGAGTGCAGCTGATGCGCGCCCTCTACGGCAGCGGCCGCCAGGCCGAGGCGCTGGACACCTACGAGGAGGGCCGCAGGCTCCTCGACGAGGAGCTCGGCGTCGAACCCGGAGCCGAGCTGGCCGCCGCCCACCTCGCCGTGCTGCGCGCCGACCCTTCACTCGGCCCCGCGCCCCGCTCCGGCGCAGAGCCGTCCAGGCAGGGCCTGCGCGCCCCGCTCACCAGCTTCGTCGGCAGGGCGGAAGATCTCGGACGGGTGCGCAGGCTGCTGGAGGAGGCCAGGCTGGTCACCCTGATCGGGCCTGGAGGGGCGGGCAAGTCGAGGCTGGCCGCCGAGGCGGCCGCGCCGGCGCCGCTCGACGTCTGCTTCGTCGAGCTCGCCCCGCTCACCGACGGGGCCGACGTCGCCCAGGCGGTGGTCGACGCCCTCGACCTGCGCGACACGATGCTGCCCAGCCCCGACCGCCCGGCCACCAACCCCGCCGCGAGGCTGGTCACCGCGCTGGCCGACCGCACGCTCCTGCTCATCCTCGACAACTGCGAGCACCTCATCGGCGCGGTCGCCGCCCTGGCCGACCGGCTGCTGGCGGCCTGCCCGCACCTGCGGCTGATGGCCACCAGCCGCGAGGCGCTCGGCATCACCGGCGAGGCGATCTACCCGGTGCAACCGCTGCGGCTGCCGCCTCCCGGCGCGAGCGACGCGCCGGGCTACCCGGCGGTCAGGCTCTTCACCGACCGCGCGGCGGCCGTGCTGCCGGGCTTCACGGTCGAGGAGGGCGTCCTCGACCACGTCATCCACATCTGCAGGGCGCTCGACGGGCTGCCGCTGGCGATCGAGCTGGCCGCCGCCAGACTGCGGGCCATGCCGGTGAAGGAGGTGGCCGCCCGGCTCGACGACAGGTTCAGGTTGCTGGCGCGCGGCAGCCGTACGGCCCTGCCCCGCCACCAGACGCTGCGCGCGGTGGTCGCGTGGAGCTGGGACCTGCTCGACGAGGACGAGCAGGCGATGGCCAGGCGGCTGACGGTGTTCGCGGGAGGAGCGACCCTCGAGGCGGCCGAGCGGGTCTGCGGCCTGCCCGAGGAGCTGCTCACCTCGCTGGTGGAGAAGTCGCTGGTCGAGGTGGTGGGCGGGCGCTACCGCATGCTGGAGACGATCAGGGCCTTCTGCGCCGAACGGCTCTCGGAGGCGGGCGAGGTCGAGACGTACCGGCGGGCGCACGCCGCCCACTACGGCGACCTGGCCGACGCCGCCGATCCGCACCTGCGCCAGGCCGAGCAGCTGGAGTGGCTGGCGATGCTCGACAAGGAGCGCGACAACCTCAACGCGGCGCTGCGCTGGGCGGTGGACGAGGGCGCGGCGGCCGAAGGGCTGCGGCTGGTCGGCGCGCTGTCCTGCTACTGGTGGATCAGGGGCAGGCGGGCGGAGAGCGCGGCCATGGCCGCCGAGCTGCTGGCCGTGGTCGGCCCCGAACCCGAGGAGGGGCTCGAGGAGGAGTACGCCATGTGCGTGCTCGCGTCGGCGTGGGCCGAGCAGCGGCAGCCCGCCGATCTCGGGCCGCTGATGTACGACGGGTCCAGGGCCTTTCGCAGGGAATTCCTCAACGTGATGCTCCCGATGTTCCAGGGTCCCCCCGACGACTACGACATGATCGCGACCATGCAGGCCGCCGGGATCGACCAGCTGAGCCCGTGGCTGCGGGGTCTCAGCCATGCGGGGCTCGCCTTCATGCAGCAGAACCTCGGCAGGCACCTGCAGGCATGGGCCCACTTCGAGCAGTCGCTCGACCACTTCCGCCGGCTCGGCGAGCGGTGGGGCAGCACGATCGCCCTGTCGGGCATGGCCGACCTCGCCTACCAGCAGGGCGACTACCCCGCCTCGGCCGAGCTGCTCGGCCGGACACTGTCGCTGGCCGAGCAGCTGGGCGCGGTCGAGGACATCGCCGACTACAGCTGCCGCATGGCCGACAGCGTCGTGCGGATGGGCGACCTGGCCGAGGCCGAGCGGCAGTACCTGCGCGTGGTCGAGCTGGCGGGGCGCTCGGGCGCGCGCGAGACCCTGGCCAGGGCCCATCTGGGCCTCGGCGAGGTGGCCAGGCGGCGCGGCGACGCGGCCGCGGCCACGGCGCTCATGAGGCAGGCCCTGACCGAGTGCCCCTCCGACTGGTACAGCGCGGAGGACACCCGGCTGCAGATCATGCTGGGCCTGGCCGCCGCCGAGCTGCTGGCAGGTGACCGCGAAGCGGCCCGCGACTGGTACACCCGCGTCCTGGCGAGCACCGAGGGCGTCAACCTGCCCCTGCACGCACGCGCGCAGGAGGGGCTGTCAGCGCTTGGTGAGTGAACGGTCAGCGCCACTCGCCACGCTGCCTCCATGAACACGAAATGGGGCAGCCTCGCCATCGCCTGCCTTGCCCAGCTCCTGCTGGCCATCGACCTGACGGTCCTCCACCTCGCCCTGCCCAAGCTGACCGCCGACCTGAGCCCGACCGCCACGCAGCAGCTGTGGATCGGCGACATGTACGGCTTCGCGCTGGCCGGGCTGCTGATCACCATGGGCAACCTGGGCGACAGGATCGGCCGCAAGAAGCTCCTGCTGATCGGCGCCTTCGGCTTCGGCGTCGCCTCGGTCGTCACCGCCTACGCGCCCAGCGCCGAACTGCTCGTCGCGGCGAGGGCGCTGCTCGGTGTCGCGGGCGCCACGATCATGCCCTCCACGCTGTCCATCATCCGCAACGTCTTCACCGACCCCGCTGAGCGCACCATGGCGGTGGGCATCTGGAGCGGCATGGGCGCGGCGGGCTTCGCGCTCGGCCCCATCGTGGGCGGCCTGCTGCTGAACTCGTTCTGGTGGGGATCGGTCTTCCTGATCAACCTGCCGGTGATGGCGCTGGTGCTGATCGGCGGGGCCCTGGTGCTGCCCGAGTCGCGCAACCCCCACGCCGCGAGGATCGACCCCGCGAGCGTGGTGCTGTCGGTCGTCGGCGTGGTGTCGGCGGTCTACACGATCAAGAGCTGGGTCATCGACGGCTTCGCGGTCAGCGTGGCGATCGCCGCCCTGCTGGCGGTGCTCGCCCTGGTGTCCTTCGGGTGGCGGCAGACACGGCTGTCCGTCCCGCTGGTGGACCTGCGGCTCTTCCGCTACCGCGCGTTCTCGGGCGCGGTCGGCGCCAACCTGTTCGCCATCTTCGGGATGATCGCGCTCAGCCTGATCTTCGCGCAGTACATGCAGCTCGTGCTGGGCTGGACGCCGCTGCAGGCGGGCCTCGCCTCGCTGCCCGGCGGGCTGGCGGGAGCGGTCGGCGGCGCGCTGGCGGCCAAGCTGGTCATGCGGTGGGGGCGCAACACCGTCGTGGCGCTCGGCCTGCTGATGTCGGCCTGCTCCTTCGCCGTCTACACCCAGGCCGACACCACCACGACCTTCTCCTACCTGCTGATCGGCATGGTCATCGGCGGGCTGGGAGTCGGCTTCACCTTCGCCGTCACCAACGACACCATCCTGGCCGCCGTGCCGAGGGAGCGGGCGGGCGCCGCGGCCGCGCTCTCGGAGACCGCCTTCGAACTGGGCGGCTCCCTCGGCATCGCCGTTCTCGGCAGCATCCTGGCCGGCGCCTACCGCGACAATCTCGTGCTGCCCCCGGGGCTGCCGCCGCAGGTCGCCGACAGCCTCGGCGCCGCGCTCAGCGTGGCCGACCAGGTGCCGCCCCCGGTGATCGAGGCGGCCAGGCTCGCCTTCGTCGAGGCGCTCCAGGTGACCGCCCTCACCACCACCGGGCTGCTCGCGGTGCTGGCCGTGGTCGCCTTCCTCACCCTGCGCGGCGTGCCCAAGGTGATCCCGGACGACGTCCTCTCACACGCGTGACCGTCAGCGGCGGCCCACGGCCTGCTGGGGGGAGGCGGGCTCGGGGAGGGGGCGCAGGCTCCTCAGGCGGGTGACGATGAGCACGGCGGCAAGGCCGGTCATCAGGGGCGGAACCACGAAGGCGACCGAGGGGCCGAAGCGGTCGACGAGCTGTCCCGCGATCGAGGCGCCGGTGGCCAGCCCGAGTCCGATCCCGCCGGTCAGCCAGGTGAAGGCCTCGGTCCGCACCTCGGCGGGGGTCAGCCTCTCGATGATCGTGTACCCGGTGATGATGACGGGGGCGATCACCAGGCCGGCCAGGCCCGCCGCGCCGTACAGGAGCGGGACCGACCCGGCGAACATCAGCGCGCTGGTCGCCGCGGCGAGCAGCGCGAGTCCCCAGGCCAGACGGGCGGGGGCCGAGACGCGCCAGCGGATCGCGCCGTAGAGCAGCCCGCCCAGCACGCTGGCCCCTGAGAAGGTGGCGTAGATCGGCCCCGCGACGGCGGGGACGCCGAGCTGGGCGGTGTAGGAGGTGATGCCGACCTGCATGCTGCCGAAGACCGAGCCCATCGCGAGGAAGCCGAGCGCGAGCAGCGCGACGCCGCGCAGCCGCAGCACCCCCTTGCTCGACCGCACCTTCACCGGCATCGGCTCGGGGGCGCCGACGCGGGTCAGCGCGAAGACGACGGTGCCCGTGACGATGAGCGTGAGCGCGACGACCAGCGCCACGACGGGAGAGAAGAGCGTCGAGAGCGTCACCAGCAGCACGGGCGCCAGCGTGAACGTGAGCTCGTCGGTGATCGACTCGACGGCGAAGGCGGTGCCGAGCTTGCCCGAGCCGCCGAGCGTGTGCGACCAGCGGGCCCTGACCATCGCGCCCACCTGCGGCAGCGAGGCCCCTGCCAGCGCGGCGGTGAGCACGAGCAGCGCGAGGGAAGCGTGCGAGGCGGCCAGCGCGAGCAGCGCTCCAAGGGCGAGCGCGTGCACCGCGACCTGCGGGAGGAGCACGCGTGGCTGGCCGTACCTGTCGGCCAGGCGTCCGGTCTGCGGGCCGATGACGGCCTGCGAGATGGCGGCGGCCGCCGAGGCCACCCCTGCCGCGCCGTACGAGCCGGTGGACCACTGCACCAGCAGCAGGATGCCCATCTGCAGCATCGCGTACGGCAGGCGGGCCACGAGCGCGGGCGTCAGGAAGCGCCACGCGCCAGGTGTGGCGAGAACGTCGAGATAGGACTTCACAGCTGAGGACCCCCGGGAGCGCCATCGAGATGGGCTTCTTCGACCGGGGTAGATACCGCGCTGCGGCCGCCGTGCGGTCTGCCAATAGAACCAGTTGTCCATTTTAGTCGATGGATGCCGGGGAGAAGGACGCTCAGGACCTCCGGGGCCCTCGCAGCCGTTCACGCTCCTTGACGCAGGGCCGCGTCCGTGTCGGGTCGAGCGCGCCCACCCGCGTCCCGATCAGCCTGGACAGGCCCTCGATGGCCGTAATGCCGGTGCCGTGGCCGGGCTGCTGGTCGGTCTGCACGGCAAGCAGCAGGTCCCTGCCGGGCCCGTGCACCCACCCGTAGCTGGTCACCGCCCAGGTGTTCCTGACGAAGGGCCTGGGCGTCCAGCCGTTCTTCAGCGCGACCTTGTCCCCGGGCCTGGCCGCCGCGCTGATCCCCCACGCCTGCTCGGGCCGCACCCGCTCCATCAGCGACAGCACCTGGGCCCTGTCGCCGTCGCGCAGCCCCCTTCCGCCGCGCACCAGCAGCTCCATGAGCCTGATCCGGTCGGCGGGGCTGGTACGGGTGCCGCCCCAGTACTTGCTGGGCCCCGGGGTCGTCTCGCGCAGGCCGAGGCGGCCGTAGAGGCGGCTCATGCCCTCGCCGCCGCCCACCTTCCACCACAGCGAGTCGGCCGCGGAGTTGTCGCTCTCCGTGATCATGCGCGTGGCGAGGTCCTTCTCTCCCTCGGACAGCCGGTGACGGCGGTCGAGAAGGGCGGTGAGGATGTCGACCTTGGCGCCGCTGGCGGTGATCATGTCGTGCTCGTGCTCGCCCTGCCCCACGGTGGCACCGGTGCGCAGGTCGCGAGCCATGTAGACGACCCTGCCTGGCTGCCTGGCGAGGTAGCGCCTGGCCTCGGCCCTGAGCGCGGTCCTGGCCCTGGCGGCGGCCGGCTTGTCCTGGTAGGTCTCCGTGCAGGGGCCCGGCAGGACCAGCTTCACCTTCGCCAGCTTGGGAGCGGGCTCCTGCGCCGCACCGCAGGACGCGACCATGACCGCGAGCACCGCCCACATCGCCGACCGCATATTCCACCCCCGTGCTCAATACGGGGGAATGTCCGGTATTTTCCCGAAAGATCACACCACTACACGTGCTCTCCCAGGAACTCGGCGGTCGCCTCCACCGCCTGCGTGACGTACGGCTCGGCGTCGTAGAGGTCGATGTGTCTCCTGGCGTCCAGCCAGACGAGCTTCTTCGGCCGGCCCATCCGCTTGTAGGCCTCCTCGGCGCCCTCGGGCGAGCAGAACCTGTCGATCACCCCGTGCACGATCAGGCCGGGCGTGGGCGACAGGAAGTCGGCGCCCATCATGTTGTCCATCGTGACCAGCTCGCGGATGCTCGCCCTCGTCACCTCGTTCCTCCAGGTCGGCGAGGCGGTCGAGCCGTAGTAGGCGTAGGGCTCGTCGCCCGGCATGGCGGCCTCGCCCTCCTCCGAGACGGCGGGCAGGTACTCCACCGCCCCTCCCTGGTCCTGCCGCTCCAGCACCTGGGTGAGGTCGGCGAGGATGGTCTCGTAGTGCCTGCCGTACGGGTGGTTGTAGGCGCCCGCGATGCCCGCGAACGCCTTCACCCTCGGATCGAAGGCGGCGAACCTGAGCGCGTAGCCGCCGCCCAGGCAGATGCCGACCGCGCCGATGCGCTCGGGGTCGGCCTCGGGCCTGCCGCGTAGCAGGGACACTGCGGCCCTGAGGTCGTTCAGCTTGCCCTGCGGATCCTCGTGCCCGCGGGGCAGGCCGCCCGACTCTCCCCAGTTGCGGTGGTCGAAGGCCAGTGTGACGTAGCCCTTGGCGGTCAGCCGCTCGGCGTACAGCCCCGTGACCTGGTCGCGGACGCCGGTGAAGGGCCCGGTGAAGACCAGCGCGGGATGCGGCCCCTCACCGTCGGGGATCCGGAGGTCGCCGACGAGCGTGATCCCGTCGACCTCGAACTCGACTCTCATGTGATCCAGTGTGTCGCCTCCGGCCGTCGCGGTGGAGAGCCGGAGGCGACGGATCAGGAGTCGAAACCCAGGCCCATCCTGTCGAGCGTGCGCAGCCAGAGGTTACGCCTGCCCTGGTGCTGGTCGGCCTGGGCGATCGACCAACGGGTGAACTGGATCACCCCCGACCGCACGGGCTCGGGCGGGAACGGGATCGGCTTCTCTCGCACCATGGCCAGCTCGGTCCGTTCGGTGCGCTCGCCCGAGAGCAGGTCGAGCATCACGTTGGCGCCGAACCTCGTCGCGCCGACCCCCATGCCGGTGTAGCCGACCGCGTAGGCGAGGCGGCCGCCGTGCGCCTGTCCGTAGAAGGCGCTGAAGCGGCTGCAGGTGTCGATGACCCCGCCCCACCTGTGCGTGAAGCTCAGCTCCGACAGCTGGGGGAAGGTGTCGTAGAAGTGTCCCGCCAGCTTGACGAAGGTCTCGTCGCGCTGCTCGTACTCCTGCTTGACCTGACCACCGTTGTAGTAGACGGCGTCGTAGCCGCCCCACAGGATGCGGTTGTCGTCGGTGAGCCTGTAGTAGTGGAACTGGTTGCCCGAGTCGCCCACGCCCTGCCTGTTGCGCCACCCGACGGAGGCCAGCTGCGCCTCCGACATCGGCTCGGTCATCAGCGCGTAGTCGTAGACGGGCACCAGGAAGTGCTTGAGCCGCTTCAGCAGCGGCGGGAAGACGCCGGTGCCGAGGGCCACCCTGGCCGCCCTGGCCACGCCGTACGGCGTGCGCAGGTCGATCGTGACGCCGTTGTCGTCCAGCGACCTGACGGGGCTGCGCTCGTAGATGCGCACCCCCACCTTGAGGCAGGCCTCGCGCAGTCCCCACGCCAGGCGGGCGGGGTCGACCATCGCGCAGCCGCTGCGCTCCCACAGTCCTCCGAGGTAGGTGGGCGAGTTGACCTCGGCCCGCACCTGCTCCTGGTCCATGGGGACGTAGTCGAGCCCGAGATCCCGGATCAGATCGAGGTGCGCGGACAGGTCGTCGAGCTGCCACGGCTCGGTGGCGACGTGCAGTTCGCCCGTCCGCTCGAAGGAGCAGTCGACGTCGTAGCGCCGCAGCGTCTGCTCGATCTCGTCGAGGTTCTCGACGCCCATGCGCTCGAGCCTGCCGATGTCCTGCGGCCATCTGTCGAGGCCGTTGGGCAGTCCGTGCGTCAGTGTCGCCATGCAGAACCCGCCGTTGCGGCCGGTGGCCGCCCAGCCGATCCTGCGTCCCTCCAGCAGGACGACGTCCTGCCCAGGGTCTCTCTCCTTGGCCATCAGGGCCGTCCACAGCCCCGAGAAGCCGCCGCCCACCACGACGAGATCGGCTCGCGTGTTCCCGATGAGCCGCTTGAGCGGCTCGGGCCTGGCCGGGGTGTCCAGCCAGTACGGCTTGCGCTCCGCGTCAGCAAGAGCCTTCAGCGGATCCACAAATCTCACATCCCTACGTGAGTGCATATCTGAATGAATTGATTGCCCGATCAGTCAGTTGACCGCGCGCGGGTTCCCCCCGCCTGAATCCGATCTCGCCTCCCTGTTCCTTGCCAAGGTTCCCACGCGATCCACGGGCTCCCGATTCCGCTGAGAGCCCAAGACCTCGCATTATGCCGAAATCCCCCACCGAAGCGGGGGATCACGGTCGCTTCTAGGAGCGCCGTCGCGCGGTGACCGAGTTGACCACCGCGATGACGACACCCACCGCGAAGATGAGTGTTCCCAGGATATTCACCTGGGGTGGGACACCGATGCGGGTGGCCCCCCAGATCCACAGCGGGAACGTCTGCATCGCGCCGCTGGTGAACTGGGTGATGACGAAGTCGTCGATGGACAGGGCGAAGGCCAGCAGCGCCCCCGCCACGACTCCTGGCAGGATCATCGGGAAGGTGATCCGCCAGAACGTCGTCCACGACGAGGCGCCCAGGTCGCGGGCGGCCTCCTCGAGCGAGGGGTCGAGCCCGACCACGCGGGCCCGCACCGTGATCGCCACGAACGACAGGCAGAACAGCACGTGGGCGATGAGCGCGGTCGTGAAGCCCATGTCCACGCCCGTGCTGACGAACAGCGACAGCAGCGAGGCGCCCATGACCAGCTCGGGCGAGGAGATCGCGGCGAACATGACCAGGTTCGTCGCGCCCTGCCCCTTGAACTTGTAGCGGCCGAGCGCGAGGCCCATCAGCGTGCCGAGCACGGTCGTGATCACCACGCAGATCACGGCGAGCTGGACCGAGTTGACGACCGCGGCGGTCAGGTCGGGGTACTCGTCGAGCCGTCCCCACCACTTGAGCGTGAAGCCCTGCCAGGAGACGTTCGACTTGCTCCGGGTATCGTTGAAGCCGAACGCGATCATGACGGCGATGGGCAGGAACAGCCAGGCGATGATCAGCCAGACGTAACCGAACAGCAGCCGGTCGGCGAGTTTGCGTCTCCTCATCGGGCCGCCGCCTCCAGCACGTTCTCGGTGCCCAGCGCCTTGGCGTAGGCGAAGATGCCCACGAGCATCGCGGCCATCAGCGTGAACGACAGCGCGGCGGCGGACGGGTAGTCGTTGTTGATCAGGTACTTCGTCTGGATGATGTTGCCGATCATCGTGTTCTGCGGCCCTCCGAGGATGCCCGCGTTCACGTAGTCGGCCGTCATCGGGACGAACGTCATGAGCACCCCGGCGAACACGCCGGGCAGCGACAGGGGCAGCACGATCTTGCGGAAGGCCGCGCTCCTGGTCGCGTAGAGGTCCTGCGCCGCCTCGACGCTGCGCGGGTCCACCCGCTCCAGTGCCACGTAGATCGGCAGGATCATGAACGGCAGGTAGTTGTAGACCAGCCCGCCGACCACGGCGACCGTCGTCTGCAGCACGTGGAAGTCCTCGGGCAGCACGCCGAGCGACTTGAGCGGTGCCAGCACGATGCCCTCGTCGGCCAGCAGGAACTTCCACGACACCGTGCGCAGCACGAAGGAGACGAAGAAGGGCAGCAGGACGAGCAGCAGGTAGGTGGACTTCCTCGCGCCGCCCTTGAAGGCGATCCAGTAGGCGATCGGATAGGCGAGCGCGATCGCGATGAGCGTGCCCGCCAGGCCGTAGCCGACCGAGCGCAGGAACTGGGTCTGGAACAGCGCCAGGGTGTTGGTGTAGTTGGCGAAGTTGAAGGTCTGGGCGAACCCGTCGACCACGTTGCCCTCCTGGGTGGACACCGAGGCCATGAAGACCATCGGCACCACCAGGAAGATCGCCAGCCACAGCCCACCCGGCAGGATCAGCAGGTAGGGGGTGAGCCGCTTCATGTCACTAGCCCTGTGTGACGGGCTGGAAGATGCTCTCGAAGAGCTGGTCGGTCTTGCTGTCCAGCATCAGGTACCCCCGCATCTTGGCCAGGTCGGCGTCGGAGGGGTAGATCAGCGGGCTGCTCGCCAGCTGCTCCAGGAACTCCTTGTCCTCCCCCTCGGCCTTGGCCGCGTCGGCGAGCACGAGGTCCTTGGTGGCGGGCACGGGAGTGATGTAGTTGATGTACTCCACGAGCATCGTGGCGATCTTCGGCTGGTAGACGTAGTCCATCAGCGCCAGCGCGTCGACCGGGTTCTGCGCGGTCTTCGGGATGCACATGTTGTCCGACCAGATCGTCGCGCCCTCCTGCGGCACCACGAACTTGAGGTTCTTGCCCTCGGTGATCTGCTGGAACACGTCACCCGACCAGGCCATGGTGATCCAGATGTCGCCGCGCACGAGCGCGTCGATGTAGTCGTTCTCGTAGTACTTGCGCACCAGCCCCGCGTCACGCTGCTCCTGCAGCTTGGCGGCGGCCTTGCGCCAGTCGGCCTCCTTCGACTTCTCCGGGTCGATGCCCAGGGCGAACATCCCGAAGTTGGCGATCTCCTGGGCGTCGACCATCATGCCGACCTTGCCCTTGTACTTCGGGTTCCAGAGGTCGTTCATGCTGGTGACCTCGTCGACGAACTCCGGGTTGTAGGCGATGCCGGTGACGCCCAGCGTCCAGGGGATGGTGAAGGTGTTGTTCGGGTCCCAAGCCGGGTTCTTCACCTTCTGCGCCGCGTTGGCGGCGAAGTTGGGCAGCTTGGAGTGGTCGAGCGGGGCCAGATAGCCCAGGCTCAGTGCTCGCTGGAGCTGGTTGCCGTTGGTCATGACCATCAGGTCGAAACCGATGTCGGTGCCGGCGGCCAGCTGCGGCTGGATCTTGCCGAACCAGGAGCCGTTGTCCTGGATGGCCTCGGTGTAGCTGACCTTGATGCCCTTGTCCTGCTCGAACATCTTCAGCGAAGGGTAGTCCTTGCCGTCCTTGTCGATGTAGAGCGGCCAGTTCGCGAAGCGGAGCGTGCCGTTCTGCTTCTTGCCGGCCCAGAAGTCGGCGACGGCGTCCTTCTTCGGAGCTTCGGCCTTCTTCCCCTCCACGCCACAGGCGGCGAGGGCGAGTGCGGCGGCCGACATTCCGGCGAGCTTGAGTGCGTCGCGGCGACTGGTGGTCATGCCGCGCAGGAAAGCGGGGTTCGTGCGGATGTCCATGAGGTGGTTATCAACTTCCAATCGCGTATGAATGCTGCGGCTGCCAGGACAGCCAGACGGCGTCGCCACGCTCGGCCGTGATCGTCGCGTCGTTCGCGTTCTGCTGGAACACCGTCACCTCGGTGCCGTCGGACAGCCGTACGGCATAGCTGTTGTAGGTGCCCAGGTAGACGACCTCGGCGACGGTGCCTGGCACCGCGCTGACGTTCTGCGTGGGTTCGTCGACGTCGATCGTGATCTTCTCGGGGCGCACGGTCACGTTGACCTCGCCGTCCTGCCCCCCAGGGACCAGCACGCGCCCTCCGGCCACCTTCAGTACCCCGCCGGCGAGCGTGCCCGCCAGTAGGTTGGAGGTGCCGATGAACCCCGCGACGAACGCGCTCGCGGGCTGCTCGTAGATCTCACGAGGCCCTGCGAGCTGCTCGACCAGGCCGTCGTTCATGACGGCGATGCGGTCGCTCATGGTGAGCGCCTCGCTCTGGTCGTGCGTCACGTACACGAAGGTGATGCCCACCTCGCGCTGGATGCGCTTGAGCTCGATCTGCATGGCCTGACGGAGCTTCAGGTCGAGCGCGCCCAGCGGCTCGTCGAGCAGCAGCGCCCTCGGGTTGTTGACCAGTGCCCTGGCCAGCGCCACACGCTGCTGCTGACCGCCGGACATCTCGCGCGGTCTGCGCTTCTCACGACCGGTCAGGTCGACGATGTCCAGCATCTCCCCGACGCGGCGCTTGATCTCCGCGTCAGGGGTCTTCTTCTGCTTCAGCCCGAAGGCGACGTTGTCCCACACGTTCATGTGCGGGAACAGCGCGTAGGACTGGAACACCATGTTCACGTCGCGCTTGTTGGGCGGGACGTTGGTGACGTCCTGGCCATGGAGCCGCACCTTGCCCCTCGTCGGGTCCTCGAACCCGGCGATCATGCGCATGGTGGTGGTCTTGCCGCAGCCGGAGGGGCCGAGGAGGGAGAAGAACTCCCCCTCGGCTATGGAGAGCGAGACGCCCTTGACCGCCTGGACGACCTCGCCATGCGAGACGTATTCCTTGATCACTTCATCAAGGTCGATAGCGCTGGTCATACCAGGAGATATCCCTCTTGTCGGGGCTATTCGCCGATGTAGTGCATGACGTGCTTGACACGGGTGTAGTCGTGCAGGCCGAAGACCGACAGGTCCTTGCCGTAGCCCGAGTGCTTGAAACCGCCGTGCGGCATTTCGGAGACGAACGGAATGTGAGTGTTGACCCACACCACGCCGAAATCGAGCTTGTTGGACATCCGCATGGCGCGGCCGTGGTCGGAGGTCCACACCGAGCCCGACAGGCCGTACTGCACGCCGTTGGCCTTGGCCAGGGCGTCGGCCTCGTCGGTGAACGTCTGGACGGTGATGACGGGGCCGAAGACCTCGTTCTGCACCATCTCGTCGTCCTGCTGGAGGTTGTCGACGATGGTCGGGGCGAAGAAGTAGCCCTTGTCGCCGACCCTGTGACCGCCGGTGAGGACCTTGGCGTGCGAGGGCAGCCGCTCGAAGAAGCCGGAGACCTTCGCCAGCTGGTTCTCGTTGTTGAGGGGGCCGTACAGGGCCTCCTCGTTGGACAGGTCGCCCGTGACGGTGCCGGCCGCGGCCTCGGTGAGGGCGGCGACGAACTCGTCGTGCACGCTCTCGTGGACCAGCACGCGGCAGGCCGCGGTGCAGTCCTGGCCGGCGTTGTAGAGACCCGCGGTGGCGATGGAGTCAGCGGCCGCCTTGAGGTCCTTGACGTCGTCGAAGACCACGACAGGGGCCTTGCCGCCCAGCTCGAGGTGCACGCGCTTCAGGTCGTCGGCGGCGCTCTTGGCGACGGCCATGCCGGCGCCGACCGAGCCGGTGATGGCGACCATCGCGGCGGTCGGGTGGCTGACGACGAGCGCGCCGGTCTCGCGGTCGCCGGTGACGACGTTGAAGACACCGGCGGGCAGCACGCTGCCGAGGATCTCGGCGAGCTTGACCGTCGAGGCAGGAGTGGTGTCCGACGGCTTCAGCACGATCGTGTTGCCCGCGGCCAGCGCGGGGGCGATCTTCCAGACCGCCATCATCATCGGGTAGTTCCAGGGCGTGACCTGGCCGATGACGCCGACGGGCTCGTGCCTGATGACGCTGGTGTGCTCGGCGAGGAACTCACCGGCCGTGGGTCCCTCGAGAGTGCGGGCGGCGCCGGCGAAGAAGCGGAAGTGGTCGGCGGCGACGGGAGTCTCGTCCTCCGCCATGCGGGCCCGAGGCTTGCCGGTGTTGAGGCACTCGGCCTCGTTGATCTCGTCGGCCCGCGCCTCGATCGCGTCAGCGACCTTCAGCAGCAGCCCGGCGCGCTCGCCCGGCGTGGTCTGGCCCCACGATTCGAACGCCGCGGCCGCCGCGGCGTAAGCCGCGTCGACATCTTCCTGCCCTGAGATCGGGGCCTCGAGATAGGCCTCTCCCGTGCAGGGGTCGATGATGTCGGAGAATCGGCCGCTCTTGGCGTCCACGAACTCACCGTTGATGAAGTTCTGCAGACGGGTGGTCAACGTTGACCTCCTGGTGAGGTGGCTGAGTTGTCGCGACTCTGACAGAGGGCCAGCATTACGACAAGGGATTTCGTTGTGAATATATCAAATTGCTACGAATTCGCTTGACAGAGAGCCAAGAACTGACAACATGTCGCACCAGGGCCGCACCAGCTATGTGCGGCACAGGAGGGATTGCCCCCACATGACGACCCCGCCCAAGGTTCGCAGGGACCCAGCAGAGGTCCGGCCTACCCAGGTCGTGCTCGACGACCTCTCCAAGCGGATCATCGAGGAGCTGCAGGAGGACGGCCGAAAGCCGTACGCGGCGATCGGCAAGGCCGTCGGGCTCTCGGAGGCCGCGGTGCGCCAGCGGGTGCAGCGCCTTCAGACCGACGGGGTCATGCAGATCGTCGCCGTCACCGATCCGCTGACCCTCGGCTTCCCCCGCCAGGCCATGATCGGCATCAACTGCGAGGGCGACCTCGACAGGATCGCCGATGAGCTGGCCTCGATCGAGGAGATCGACTACGTGGTGCTGACGGCGGGCTCCTTCGACGTCATCGTCGAGGTGGTCTGCGAGGGCGACCGCCACCTGCTGGAGATCCTCGGCAAGATCCGCGCCATCCCCGCCGTCCGCGCGACCGAGTCCTTCGTCTACCTGAAGCTGCGCAAGCAGACCTACTCCTGGGGCACCCGCTAACCCCACGGGCACCCCCTGGCGGGCTCAGCCGGGCAGGGCCTGGACGAAGCGGGTCAGCAGACGGGCGAACTCGGCCCGCTCCGCCTCCGTCCAGCCCTCCATCGCCGAGCCGAACACCGCCCTGCGCGCCTCGTGCGCCTGCTCGGCCGCCGCGCGACCGGCCTCCGTCATCACCAGCACCGAGCGGCGCCCGTCGGACTGGTCGGCCTCGCGCGCCACCAGCCCCGCCGCCACCGCCGCCGCGACCATCCTGCTCGCTCTCGGCTGGTCGACGCCGAGCGCCTGGGCCAGTGTGGAGACCGTGACAGGACCGCCCGCCTCCACGACGTCCAGCACGTCGTGGAGGGGCCCTGCGACGCCCTGCAGCCGCGCCAGCGCCCTTCTGCTCTGCCTTCGCCTGACGGCCACCATCGCCGCCTCGACCCGCTCGACATCGTCCATGCCGTCATGATACATGTCACTTGATATATATATTACTTAGGACATGGAGATTCGGGTGAACGATCGGATGATCGGCTACCGGCTCAAGCGGCTCGACGGGCTCATCGAGCAGACCTTCGACCGCCTGCTGGCCGAGGCCGGCCTCTCGCGCCGCCAATGGCAGGTCCTCAACGTGCTCAGCCGTGGCGCCTGTGACGACGAGCGGCTCGGCGAGGAGCTGCGTCCGTTCTGGGACGGCGGGGACGAGACGGTGGCCGGCGTCGTCGGCGAACTGGCGGGCAGAGGGTGGCTCGGCGTCGATCCCGAAGGGCGGCACGCGCTCACCGAGGACGGCAGGAGCGCCCACGCGGCGGCCTCGGGCCGGGTGGCCGCCATCAGGACGCTGATGAGCGCGGGCGTGAGCGGAGAGGAGTTCGAGGCGACCATGGACGTGCTCCAGTGGATGGCCGACAACCTGGAGTCCTCGGGCACCCCGCGCTGACCGCCGCCGACCGCCAAGGAGGACGGCGGGCCCGCCGGTGGTCGGAGGAGCCCGCCGTGACCGCCGCCGGCTCAGCGCAGCTGGATGGTGGCGATCTCCCACGCGCGCAACGGCAGACGAGAGGCGTCGACAGGGCCGCCGGGGCGGCCCCTGAGATCGGCCGAGCGCGCCTCGGTGAAGGCCCCCTCGATCGTGGCGACCGTGTCGACGTCGGACATGGCGACCACGCGCAGCTCCTTCCAGCCGTCACGCTCGCGCAGCGACGTCATGACCACGCCTTCGCCCGTCACCGACAGGCCGGCGGCGGCGGGCGGCAGGGGAAGGGACGGCTCGCCCGCGCCGGGAACCGCGAGGAGGTCGTGGCGGAAGACCTCGGCGGCGGGGGGCACCGCCGCCCACGAACCGGTGTGGGGCATGAGGGCCATGTTCACCGTGCGCAGCCCGCGGGACTGGGCGGCCGGCGTGGGCAGCTGCGGGCCCGCCGGCTCGGGCCGGAGGGCGTTGCGGTTGCGGGAGAGGTAGCCGACCGAGCGAAGCAGCGTGAGCGCCAGCTCGCCGTCCACCAGCTCGTACTCGGTGACGTGCTCCAGCAGCGCCGCCACCCCGCCCGCCGACACCCACGAGGAGGCGGGGAAGGTGGGCAGCGGGGTCTCGCCGCAGCCCGCCTCCGACGTCAGCCCCCGCTCGACCACCGCGAACTGCCCCTCGGCGAAGGACGACGTGGCGGGGGCGGGCATCGGCACGTGCAGCCTGACCCTGTGGTCGGAGCAGCGGTTGTCGAACTCCACCCGCAGCCTGACGAACGGCTCGCCGGCCCGAAGCTCGACCCGGGTGCCGACGACGATCTCCTCCGTGCCGTCCGAGCGGGCGGCGGCGGGCAGTTCGGGGGTGCCCTCCACCTGGGCGTCGGCGGGCCAGCGGTAGACGCGGCGGACGTCGGTCGCGGCCACCAGCGGGCCCGTGCAGACAGGGGTGATCTCGACGTCGTCGGGGTCGGAGACGAGCCGGTCGGTGGCGGGGGGCGCGTAGTTGTAGGTGTCGCCGACGTCGCCGCCGTCGACGATGCGGCCCGCGCCGGTCACTGTCACGCCGTCCGCGCCGGTGAGTGTGAGGGTGCCGTCGGCGGCGATCTCCACCTTGAGCAGGCCGTTGTCCAGCACCCTCTCGCCGGCCCGCACACCTTCCCAGGCCCGCGAGCTGACGCCCTCGGCGGCTGAGGTTCCCTGGGCGGCGCTCGGGGCGGTTGAGGGGGCGAGGCTGGTGTGGCCGAGGGCGGGGGTGTTCACCAGGGCCGCGACCGTACGGCGGGGCTCGGCGACGATGCGCACGCGGGTGACGTCGTCGGTGAGGGCCGCCGCCACCTCCGACACGTCGAACGGCGCCGACGACTCACGCGCGACCGTGAACGTCAGCACCCCTTCGGCGACGGACCAGCCGGTCACGTGCTGGCCGTACAGCTCGGTGCCGTGGACGAACGTCAGCGCCACCCTGGGGTCCATCTCCTCGTCGAGCAGCAGCGTCGGCGCGTACTCCAGGGTCTGGGAGGGCACGCGGGCGCCCGAGGCGTCCACCAGCGGGTCCGACCCCGCCACCTCCACCAGGACCACGCCCGAGCGTTCGAAGGGCGAGGGGTTGACGACCAGGATCCCGCCCGAGGGCACGGCGGCGGCCAGCCGCGCGGTGACCATGTCGCGGACGGCCTGCCCGAGATGCTCGGCCTCGGCGATGCGGGCGGCGACCTGCTGGGCGGTGTCGTCCACGCCGCAGCCGGTGACCGAGTCGTGCCCGCTGGCGTCGACCAGCCGCCACCAGGCCATGTCGAGGAACCTGCCGGGCCACGCCTCGCCCCAGAGCGCGGCGAGCGGTTCGGCGTAGCGCTCGACCATCCGCTCGGCCCTGCCCATCGCCTGCTTGACGTGGGCGCGCACCGAGATGACGCCCGGCAGGATGTTGGCGCGCGCGTGCGAGCGCAGCTCGCCCTCCACGCGGGGCAGCTGCTCGACCGCGGGGCCGTCCAGCGACGTGATGTAACCGGACAAGGTGTCCATGCGGGCGCCCAGCGACGCCACCATCTCCGGCAGCCCCGCCACCGGAGCCGAGTGGTCGGTGCCGTACATCGCCAGCAGCGGCGCGGTCTCCCCCTGCCACCGCGTCATGGTCGCGACGAACTCCTCGGCCCGCGCCTCCAGCTGCCCGGGGGCCTCGAACAGGTGCGCGCCGTTGCCGTATCCGCCTGCGGGCAGGTACTGCGTGCGCACGGCGGTGCCGTCGGGCGCGACCCAGGCGAAGGCGTCGGTGACCACGGAGGACGGCACGCCCCTGTACACGCACGCGTGCGTGAGCCCCGCGAGGCGCAGGATCTGCGGCATCTGGGCGGTGTGGCCGAACATGTCGGGCAGGTAGCCGACCGGCATGGCGCCGCCCAGCTTGTCCGCGCGGCTCATCCCGAGCTCCAGGTTGCGGACGATGTTCTCGCCCGAGCACAGGAACTCGTCCAGCAGGATCTGCCACGGCCCGATCGCCAGGCGGCCCTCGCGCACCAGCGCCGCGATCCTGTCGCGCGCCTCGGGGCGGACCTCCAGGTAGTCGTCGACGCAGGCCAGCTGCCCGTCGAGGGTGAAATGGTAGGCGGGCTCGCGCTCCATGGTGTCGAGCACCTCGTCCATCAGCGCCACCAGCCGCAGCCTGAAACGCTGGAAGGGCTCGTACCACTCTCTGTCCCAGTGCGTGTGGGGAACCACGACTACGCGCACAGCGCCATCACCTCGTTCTCGTGCGTTTCCAACCTGAAGGGGCCCTCACCGGCGGGCACCAGCGCCCTGTCGCCGCGGATCACCTGCCGCGCGCCTCCCCTGCGCACCAGCACGAGCCCGTCGGCGTCCAGGGCCAGCAGCTCGTCGCCGAGCCTGAGCAGCAGCGGCGCGTCAGGGCCCGCCGACACCGCGGTACGGCCCTCGCGCACCCCTTCGAGGATCTCGCCGGGATGCGCGGCCAGCACCCACGTGGTGGGCTCGCCCGGCAGGCCGTCGGAGCCGTGCCGGTGGAAGTCGCTGCCGCCGATCACGATGACATCGTCGCGCCAGGCCTCGGCCCAGGCCAGCGGCGCGCCCCAGCGCCGGTCCCACCAGCCCGAGTGCCAGACCTCGGCCACCCGGGGGCGCTCGGCGATGGGCTGCAGCCAGGCGCAGTCGCCGCCGAGCGGGTGGTTGACCGACATCAGGCCGCGCTCGCCCCAGGTGTCGGCGGGCTTCCTGAAGTCCACCCAGCCGACGTCGCCGAAGACGTTGGCGTGGCCTCTGTCGGTGGTCACCTCCTGCCCGGGGATCAGCGTGATCTCCCTGACCTTCGCCAGGTGGGGGTGGTGGCTGACGGTGTTGTGGTCGGTGACGGCGAGGAAGTCGAGCCCCCTGCCGGCGGCCAGCGCCGCCAGCTCCTGGACGGTCAGCGCGCCGTCGCTGTGGACGGTGTGGGCGTGGAAGTCGCCCGCGTACCACCGCAGGCCCTCGACGTCGGGGATGTCCCTGCGCGGCGGCCTGGCGGCCTCGAGCGGCGCCTGCTCGGCGGGCGGATCGGGCGCGCGCGTGTGGACGCTCACCTCGAGGGAGAACTCCAGTCCCTCGGGCGGCACCCTGTGCAGCCGCAGCCACACCTGCCACGTCCCGCCCTCCAGCTCGCCCGGCAGGTAGCCGGGCGTGGCCCAGTCACGGGTGATCGTGTACTCGTCGCGCGCGCCGCCCGACCAGCCGCGAAAGCCGTACGGCGAGGCGGCCCCGAGGTCGAGCACCCCCTTCGACCGGTCGTAGCCCAGTCTCACGGTCAGCCCCGCCGCCCCGCGAGGCACCTCGAAGGGCACCTCCCTCAGGATCTGCTCCAGGCGGTCGTCCAGGCTCCAGCGGCCCCGAATCAGGGTCATACGACGTTCCCATCCCGGTAGACCAGCGCCCTGCCGTCCTTGGGCACCGCGAATCCTTCCGCACCGAGCGGCGGCTCGCTGCCTTCCGGCACGACCACCTGGACGAGGGTGTCGTTGACCTCCAGCGTCACCAGGTGGGCGGCGCCCAGATTCTCCATGATCGACACTCTGCCGCCGAAGGCGCCCTCGACGGGCTCGGTCGAGTAGGTCATGTACTCAGGACGCACGCCGTACACGATCTGCTCCCCCTCGCTCAGCCGCCCCTCGACGGAGGAGGGCACCGGCAGCTTGCACCCTGCCACCTCCAGCCTCTCTCCTCTGACCTGCCCGTCGAGCAGGTTCATCGGGGTGGAGCCGATGAAGGAGGCCACGAAGGTGTTGGCGGGGCGCTGGAAGACCTCGGCGGGGGTGCCGATCTGCCTGATGAGCCCGTTCTCCATGACCGCCATCCTGTCGGCCATGGCCAGCGCCTCGGCCTGGTCGTGGGTCACGAAGACGGTGGTGACGCCCAGCTCGCGCTGCAGCTTCTTCAGGAAGGTGCGCGCCTCCAGCCTGAGCCTGGCGTCCAGGTTCGACAGCGGCTCGTCGAACAGGAACGCCTGCGCCTGGGTGGCCATGACGCGGGCCAGTGCCACGCGCTGCTGCTGCCCTCCGGACAGCTGTCCGGGGCGGCGGTCCATGAGGTGCGCCAGTCCGAGCCGCTCGCCCACCTCGCGGGCCTTCTCCGCTCGCGCGGCCTTGGCCACCTTCTTGATGCGCAGCGGGTAGGCGATGTTGTCGGTGACGTCCATGTGCGGGAAGAGCGCGTAGTCCTGGAAGACCATCGCCACGTCACGCGCGCCGGGCTGGACGCCCGTGACGTCGCGGTCGCCGATGACGATCGCGCCGCCCGTGGCGGTCTCCAGGCCCGCGATCGTGCGCAGGAGCGTGGTCTTGCCGCAGCCGGAAGGGCCGAGCAGGGCGAAGAACTCGCCGTCGGGAATCTCCAGGTCCAGCGAGTCGAGCGCCTTCACGCCGCCGGGATAGACCTTGGTCAGGCCTTTGAGTTCGATAGCGGCCATCAGCGCTTGATCCCTCCGTGGAAGCGGAAGCCGTACTTCTTGCTGACGAACAGGTACATGAGGACCACAGGGACCGAGTAGAGCAGGCCGAAGGTGGACAGCAGCGGCAGGTTGGCCTGTCCGCCCTCGGTGTAGAGGGTGAACATGATCACCGCGCCCGGCTGCTTCTCGATGTCGCTCAGCAGCAGGTAGGGCATCAGGAAGTTGCCCCAGACGTTGGCGATCGCCCAGACGCCGATCGTGGCGAGGCCGGGCCGCACCAGTGGCACCACGACGTGGCCGACGATCTGCAGAGGGGAGGCGCCGAAGACGCGCGCCGACTCCTCGTAGGACTTGGGCGTGGAGTCCATGAAGTCCTTGAGCATGAAGATCGCCGCGGGCAGCAGGCCGCCGGTGAGGATGAGGATGAGGCCGAGCTGCGAGTCGATGAGGTTGAGCTCGACGGCCAGCTGGAACAGCGGCACCATCGCGGCCGTGCCCGTGATGATCGAGGACAGCAGCAGCAGCGCGTAGAGCAGCGCGTCGCGGCCCGGCATGCGCACCCGGCTGAGGGCGTAGGCGGCCAGCGCGGCCAGCAGCACCACCAGGACGGCGGTGCCCACGGCCAGCAGCAGCGAGTTGTAGAGCGAGCCGAGCGCGTAGGGGTGTTCGAGGATCGCCTGGAAGTTGGTGAACGTGAAGTCCGGCAGCGACACCTCGTACGTCGGGTCGGAGGTGAAGGGCGCCGCGGCCAGCCACAGCAGCGGCACCGTGAAGAAGGCCATCAGCAGCGCGATCAGGGTGTAGAACCCGATCCTGCCGACGATGTGTCGGGTCATGACTTCCTCCTGAGCAGCCGGAGGTAGAACACGGCCACCACCAGGTTGATCAGCAGGATGATCGTGGAGACCGCCGCGCCGAATCCGAGCTCGCCGCCGCTCAGCGCCACGTTGTAGACGTGGACCGCCAGCACCTCCGACTTGTGGTCGGGCCCTCCCGCGGTGAGCAGGAACGGGGTGAAGTCGTTGAAGGTCCAGAGGCTGATCAGCAGCAGGTTGGTCAGGATGTGGCCCCTGATGTGCGGGAAGACCACGTCGCGCAGCTGCTGCCATCCCGACGCCCCCGCCAGGCGGGCGCTTTCGAGGTGCGAGGGTGGCACGTTCCCGAGGGCGGCGCCGTACAGCATCATCGAGAACGCGGTGCCGCGCCAGGTGTTGAAGATGATGATCGACAGCATCGGGTGGTCGAGCAGCCAGGCGAAGCCGGGGATGCCGAGCAGCGCGTTGAGCGTGCCGCCGTCACGGTCGAGCAGCGCGATCCACAGGAAGGAGACGACCGCGCCCGGCAGGATCCAGGCCAGGATGACCAGGCCCTCGACCACGCGCTTGAGCGGCCCCTGCCGATCGCGCAGCAGCCAGGCGATGGTGAAGCCGAGCACGACCTGGCCGATGACGGCCGAGCCGAGCACGAACTGGACGGTCAGCCAGGCGGAGTTCCAGAAGCCCTCGTCGGAGACGGCCTTGACGAAGTTGTCGAGACCGACGAACTGCGGTTCGGCCGCGGCCAGGCCGGTCAGCCGGTAGTTGGTCAGGCCCAGGTAGATGACCCACAGCGCGGGGAAGACCAGGAACACCGCGATGAGCGCCATCGCGGGGGCGATGAACGCGGCGGCTCTGGGCGTGCCCAGACCCGCCGCGTCCGCGCTGTAGCGGGCCTTAGGATGCGACGTTGCCTGCGCCACCGACGAGTCCTTCGAGCTTCGCCTGGTAGTCCGCCGCCGCCTGATCGGGCGCCTTGCCGCTGACCACCTGGGCGGTGGCCTCCTGCAGCGCGGCCGAGACCTGCGGGTAGACGGCCATCGGCGGCCGGTAGGCCGTCAACGGGAGCACCTTCTCGGAGATGAACATCAGCAGCGGGTCGCCGGTGAGGATCTCCTTGTTGACGTCCGTACGCGGGGTGATGCGGACGTTCTGCTTGGTCTCCTCCTTCAGCGCCTCGGGCGAGAGGGTGAAGGCGGCCAGTTCGAAGGCCTCCTTCGGGTGCTTGCTGTTGGGGTTGATCGTGCGCAGGGCGCCGCCCGACATGCTGACGAAGTCCTGGCCGCGGATGCCCTTGCCCGGCTGGATGGCGGGGATCATCGCGAAGCCGACGACCTGGTCGCGGTCGGCCATCTTGGCCACGCCGTCCGTGGGGTTGACGACGCCGCGCCAGAAGTAGTCGCCCTCCATCAGGATGCCGATCTTGCCGTCGGCGAACTCGGCGAAGGACTTGTCACGGCCCTTGGCCTCCTGCTGGAGCTTGGGGTCGCCCAGGCCGCTGCCGCCGTAGATCTGCTGGTAGAGGCCGAGGGCGTCCTTGAGCGGCTGGGAGGCGCCGCTCCACTTGCCGTCCTTGAAGATCTCGCCGCCCGCGCCCGCCAGCAGCGGCAGCACGCCCTGCATCGAGGTCGCCTCACCCATGGCGGTGCCCGCGTTGATCTGGATCGGCGTGGGCACGCCCGCCGTCTTCAGCTTGTTGCCCGCGTCGATGACCTCCTGCCAGCTCTTCGGCTGCCAGTCGGCGGGCAGGCCCGCCTTCTGGAAGAGGGTCTTGTTGAAGTAGAGGACACGGCCGTCGGTGCCGATCGGCAGCGCGTACTTCTTGTCGTTGTAGGTGGTCAGCCCCTGGACGGCCTCGGGGATCTGCGACCAGCCCTCCCAGCTGTCGGTCTCCGCTCCCGCGACCTCCGACAGCGGCTTGATGTATCCGGCCTCGGCGAACTCGCCCGCCCAGATGCCGTCGATGTCGATGACGTCGGCGCCCTTCTTGGACTTGAGGTCGAGCGCGAGTTTGGTCTTGTACTGCTCGTCGTCGACGCCGCTCGGCACGAACTTGACCTTGACGTCCTTGCCCTTGGCCTTCTGCGCCGCCTCGAACTTGGGGATGACCCACTTGGCGATGTGGTCGGCCGCCGCCGCGTTCTTGCCTCCGGCGATGGCGTTCTGTGTGATCGTGAGCTCGATGGTGTCAGCGTCGGAGGACGACTGCCCGCATGCGGTGAGCGCCATTCCGGTCGCGGCCAGGACCGCGACAGCGCCAATGGATCTTTTCACGCAACCCTCCGAGAGTGTCCGAAAAGCATGGGCCAATATGTCATGACAACCGCACGACGTAAAGACCTGGCAACATTCGCGAAACCTCAGTATTTTTGGTCATCCCTTTGTGGTGCCTCTGATGCGCCGCGTTCCTCCAGGGGGAAGGCCATGGGCATGAAGCCATGGCGCGCGCTCGGGGTGATCGCGCTCATCGCCGTGGCCCTCTACTGTCTCTCGCTGGTGCGCACGGTCGCCATCTCGATCGTGCTCGGCGTCTTCCTCACCACGCTGCTGCTGCCGCCCGCGCGCCTGCTGCGCGCCCGTGGCATGGGCAGGGGCCTGTCGACCGCGATCGTGTGCGTGGGCGGCCTGGCGCTCCTGGTGGCCTTCTTCGCCCTGCTCGTGCCGCCCACGATCAACGGGCTGTCGCGGCTGCACGTCAGCGTGGGAACCGCGCTGGACGACCTGCACACGCTGGCCGCCCGCCTCGGCCTCGACGACGCGCGCCTGGCCGACATGCTCACCCAGGCCAGGACGTGGCTGGCCGAGCAGGGGCGGCAGATCGCCACGGGCGCCCTCGCGGGCGCCAAGACCGTCGGCGAGATCATCGTGGGCGCGGTGCTCGCGGTCATCCTGGCGATCTACTTCGTGCACGGAGGGGACCGGCTGTACGGCTGGCTCACCGACCTCGCGCCGCTGCGGGCCAGGCCGCGCATGAGGCGGACCGGCGAGGTGGTCTTCGACGTCGTGGGCCGCTACATCAGGGGCGTGGCGATCGTCGGCGTGGTGGACGGGTTCTTCATCGGGATCGCGCTGTGGATCCTCGGCGTGCCGATCGCGCTCCCGCTGGCGGTGCTCACCTTCGCGGGCGCGTTCCTGCCGGTGGTGGGCGCGTTCATGGCGGGCCTGCTGGCCGCGGTGGTGGCCTTCGTGGCCAAGGGCTGGCTGGTGGCGCTCATCGTGGTGGCGGTCACGGTGCTGGTCCAGCAGATCGAGGGGCACGTGCTGGCCCCGCAGATCTACGGCAAGGCGCTCGACCTGCCGGGGGCGGTGATCCTGATCGCGATCACGCTCGGCAGCGTGCTGGCGGGGATCACCGGCGCGTTCCTGGCCGCCCCCGTGACCTCCGTCGTGGTGGCGCTGCTGCGCCACCGTCAGGGCGAGAGGGCCGCCTCCGGATCGTGAACGAAGGGGATGACGGCGTCGAGGGTGACCGCCTCCCCCACGGGGCCGCGGGCGGCCTCCTCGGGGACGATGACGCGCATCCGCGGCGACGCGCGGGACGGGCTAGCCGACGAGCTCGGCGGCGACGATGGGAGGGACGGGGGTGTCGGCGGCGCGGACCAGGCGGGGGCCTGCGGGCCCGTAGACCTCGCGGGGCTCGGGGAAGGCCGCCAGCAGCACGAGGTAGAGCACGGCGGCGATCGCCAGGCCCACCGGCAGCGAGATGTCCACTCCGCCCGCCAGGTCGCCCAGCGGCCCCACGAACTGGCCCGGCAGGTTGACGAACAGGATGGCCACGACCGCGGAGACGAGCCAGGCCGTCATGCCCCGCCAGTTCCAGCCGTGGGTGAACCAGTAGCGGCCCCCGCGCTGGCGGCGGTTGAAGACCTGCAGCGCCTCGGCGTCGTACCAGCCGCGCCTGGTGAGGTAGCCGAGCATCATGATGACCATCCACGGCGCGGTGCAGGTGATGATCAGCGTGGCGAAGGTGGAGATGCTCTGGGTCAGGTTCGCGGCGAAACGGCCGACGAAGATGAAGACGATCGACAGCGTGCCGATGAAGATCGTCGCCTGGACCCTGGAGAAGCGGGAGAAGACGCTGGAGAAGTCGAGGCCGGTGCCGTACAGCGCGGTGGTGCCCGTGGACATGCCGCCGATCAGCGCGATGAGGCAGACGGGGACGAAGTACCAGCCCGGCGAGATGGCCAGCAGGCCGCCCACGTAGTTGGGCGCGGCGGGGTCGACGTACTTCGCGGCCTTGGTGGCGATGATCGAGGCGGTGGTCAGGCCGAACAGGAACGGCAGGAAGGTGGCGATCTGCGACAGGAACGCGGCGGCCAGCACCCTGGCGCGCGGCGTCCGCGCGGGGATGTAACGCGACCAGTCGCCGAGGAAGGCGCCGAAGGAGACCGGGTTGGACAGCACGATCAGCGCGGCGCCGATGAAGGAAGGCCAGAACAGCGGGTCGCCGGCCTCCAGCGTGCCCGCGTAGGAGGGGTCGAAGTCGCCGGCGAAGGCGAAGACGCCGAGGACGAACAGCAGCGAGGCCGCCAGGACCGCGATCTTGTTGACGAAGAGCATGAAGCGGAAGCCGTAGACGCAGACCACGAGCACCAGGACGGCGAAGAGCGCGTAGGCCACGCCGTAGGTGACGTCGCTCTCCTGCAGGCCCACCAGCCGGTGCGCCCCGCCGACCAGCGCGTCGCCCGAGGACCACACCGAGATGGAGAAGAAGGCGATGGCGGTGAGCAGCGACAGGAACGAGCCGACGATCCTGCCGTGGACGCCGAGGTGCGCCGAGGAGGAGACGGCGTTGTTCGTGCCGTTGAGCGGGCCGAACAGCGACAGCGGAGCCAGGATCAGCGCGCCCACCACCAGGCCCAGCACGGTCGCGGTCACCCCCTGCCAGAACGACAGGCCGAACAGGATGGGGAAGGTGCCGAGCACGCAGGTGGCGAAGGTGTTCGCGCCGCCGAAGGCGAGCCTGAACAGGTCGATCGGCCGGGCGCTGCGGTCGGCGTCGGGAATGCGCTCGACGCCGTAGGTCTCGATCTTCACGGCTTTTCCTTCAGTGCGAGCAGGCTGACCAGGTCGTAGGCGACGTGAGAGGCGGCGATGGAGGTGATCTCGGCGTGGTCGTAGGCGGGGGCGACCTCCACCACGTCGGCGCCGACCAGGTTCGCACCGGCCATGCCGCGCAGGATCTCCAGCAACTCCCGGCTGGTCAGCCCGCCCGCCTCGGGGGTTCCTGTGCCGGGGGCGTGGGCGGGGTCGAGCACGTCGATGTCGACGGAGATGTAGAGCGGGCGGTCGCCGATCCGCTGGCGCAGCGCGTCGACCACCTCGTCCACGCCCATCCGCATGACGTCGCGTGAGGTCAGGATGCCGAAGCCGAGCCTGCGGTCCTCCTCGAGGTCGCGCCTGCCGTACAGGGGGCCGCGGATGCCGACGTGGCTGAGCGCCTCGGTGTCGAGGATGCCCTCCTCGACGGCCCTGCGGAAGGGCGTGCCGTGGGTGTACTCGGCGCCGAAGTAGGTGTCCCAGGTGTCGAGGTGCGCGTCGAAGTGCAGCAGCGCCACCGGCCCGTGCTTGGCGGCGACGGCGCGCAGCAGCGGCAGCGCGATCGTGTGGTCGCCGCCGATGGTGACCAGCCTGCTGTCGAACGCGGCCGCCGCGTCCTGGAGGGTCTCGACCGCCTCGCCGATGTTGAACGGGTTGCAGGCGATGTCGCCCGCGTCCGCGACCTGCAGCGTCTCGAAGGGCGACACGTCCAGGCCAGGGTTGTACGGCCGCAGCAGCCGCGAGGCCTCCCTGACCGCCGAGGGGCCGAACCTCGCCCCAGGCCGGTAGGAGACGCCGCTGTCGAACGGCACGCCCACCACGGCGACGTCCACGTGCTCGACCTCGTCGAGCCTTGGCAGGCGGGCGAAAGTGGCGAATCCCGCGAAGCGCGGCGTCCTGGAGGAGTCGACGGGTCCCCTGGGCTGCTGAGTCATGGGCACGAGTCTGCGTCGTCGTGGCGGAGGCGGCAATTGTGCAGCTCACAAAGGTATACATACGCTTTGTGTGTGGCCACAAAGGTGTCCGTCGAGGATCTTCTCCGCTCCCCCGCGCTGCAGCTGCGCCTGCTCGCGGGACAGGCGGGTCTGTCGCGCTCCGTCTCGTGGGCGCACGTCAGCGAGCTGGACGACCCGACACCCTGGCTGCTGGGCGCCGAGGTCATCATGACCACGGGCATCGGCGTGCCGCACTCGGCCGCCAGGCAGCGGGCCTATCTGGAGCGGCTCGACGACGCGGGCGTCTCGGCGCTGGCGCTGTCGGCGCAGCTGCACGTGCCCCCGCTGCGCAGGGCCTTCTTCGAGGCGGCCGAGGAGCGCGGCATGCCGGTGCTGGAGGTGCCGCTGGCCGTGCCGTTCATCGCGATCGCACAGGAGGTGGCGGCGGCCGTCCAGGAGGACGCGAGGCAGCGGCTCGGCGCGCAGCTGCAGGTGTTCGGGGCGCTGCGCTGGCTGGCGGCCGAGGACCTCGACCACGCCACGCTGTTCAGGCGGCTGGAGCGGCTGAGCGGCTACGAGGTCTTCCTCTGCACGCCGCAGGGGCGCCCGCTGCTGCCCGGCGTGCCCGTGCCCTCGGTGGACGTGCTGCCGGCCGTACCCGAGGCTCCACCCACCATTCCCGGCGGCTTCGTGCTGCCGGTGCCCGCGCCCGGCGGTCCCGCCGGCTTCCTGGTGGCCTTCGAGCGTGAGGGCGCGCGGCCCGCGGGGCTGGCCGTCGTCCAGCACATCGCCACCGTGGCCGCGCTGCAGGTGGCCATGGTCAGGAACGAGCGTGAGACGCTGCGCCGCGAGGGGGCCGAGACCCTCTCCGAGCTGCTGCAGGACGTGCTCGACCCGGCCGCGGCCAGGCGGCGGCTGGCCAGGATGGGGCTCGAGTCGCCGATCGCGCTGCTGGCCGTACGCCAGGCCGGCGACGACGCGCTGCGCCGCGCGCTCGACGGCAGGCCGCACCTCATGCTGCGCCGCGGCGACGACCACTACGTCCTCGGCTCCCCCTCCCTCGCCACGGCCGTCGCCGCGATCCAGGGCGTGGCGGCAGGGGTCTCCAGGCCCTTCGTCTCGGGCGAGCCGCTGCGCGTGGCGCAGCGGGAGGCGGTGTGGGCCGCGGCCAGGGCAGCCGAGTCGGGAAGGGCGCTGGTCCACTACGGCGACGACACCACGGGCCGCTGGCTGCAGGACGACCCCCGGGTGCTGACGGCGCTGGTGGAACACGTGCTCGGCGCGGTGCTCGCCTACGACTCCGCGCACGGCTCCCAGCTGCTCACCTCGGCGCGCACCTGGATGGAGCGCGACAGGCGCACGGAGGACGCCGCGGCGGCCCTGCACGTCCACCCGAACACGCTCGCCTACAGGCTGCGGCGCTTCGCCGAGCTGACCGGACGCGACCTGTCCTCCAGCGCCGCCTTCGCCGAGGTCTGGCTCGCCATCCGCGCCGCCCACCAGCTCGGCCTGCAGGACTGATCGTCGCCCGTAGCGCCGGTGGGCCCCGACCGTGCAGGATGGGGGGCCATGCGGCTGGTGAACGTGAGCTACAGCTACCGAAGGCGCGCTCCCACGGTGCTGCGCGGCGTCGAGATGGCTCTGGCCCCCGGCGACGTCGCCGAGGTCGTCGGCGCGAACGGCGCGGGCAAGTCCACCCTGCTGCGCCTGATGGCGGGGCTCGCCCGGCCGACCGCCGGCACGATCTCGGGCCGCCCCGCCGTGGTCGGCTTCGCTCCTGACCGCTTCCCCGCCGAACAGCCCTTCACCGTCACCGCCTACCTCACCCACCAGGCCAGGATCAGACGGGCCCGCTTCGAGCCGTGGATCGACAGGCTCGGCATGGCGCCCCTCATGAACGAGCGGCTGCGCGACCTGTCCAAGGGCAGCGCGCACAAGGTCGGCCTCGTCCAGGCGCTGATGGCCGAGCCCGGCCTGCTCGTGCTGGACGAGCCGTTCGCGGGGCTCGACGCCGACACCAGGGCGGAGCTGCCCGCCATCGTGACCGAGGTCGCGGGCAGGGGCGGCATGGTCGTGGTGAGCGACCACCAGGGCGGCCTGCGCGGCCTGCCCTCGGTGCGCCGCTGGGCCGTCCTCGACGGCGAGGTGAAGGAGAGCACGGCAAGCCCCCCGCCCGTGACGGCCGCGCCCCCCGCGGACGTCGTCGTGACGGTGCCCGCCGACGAGGTGCCCGCGTTCATGGCCAGGATGCGCGGCGACGGCTACCAGGCCAGAGAGCTGGATCGCGCATGATCGCCCTGACCCTCTTCAAGCTCGACGCGTTCGCCAGGTCGCATCGCGTCGTCAGGGCCCTGCTGCCCGTCCTGGTGCTGCTCGCGCTGGCCTACGGCGTCAGGGCCCCGCTCGGTCAGGAGGTCACCGCCCTGACCGACACCGCTGTCCTGCTGGTGCCGCTCCTGGCCTGGTCGGCCAGGAGCCTGCTCGACACCGAGCCCGACCAGCAGCGCGCGATCTCCGCCACGGCGGTGGGGTCGCCGTCGAGGGAGGTGGCCGCGGGGCTGCTCGCCGCGCTGGTGGTGACCTCGGCCTTCGCCGCGCTGGCGGTGGTGTGGGGGCTGCTGCTCGGCGTCTCGGAGCTCCCCTCGCGAGGGGAGCTGGCGGCGGCGATCGCGCTGCACGCGCTGTCGGCGCTGGCGGGCACCGCGCTCGGGGCGCTCACCAGCCGCCCCATCCTGCCCTCGCCCGCGCTGTCGATCATGATGCTGGTGCTGGGCTTCATGGCGATGCTGCTGGTCAGCCTCTCGCCCGCCGCCTGGCTGACGGTGCCGCTGGGCGGCTGGATGCGCGCGGCCGCCGACGGGCTGCTGACCGAAGGCCTGCCGTGGCTGGCCGTTCCCTCGCTGCTGTGGCCGCTGCTCGGCCTGGCCGCCTACACCAGGCTGCGCCGCGCCCGGCCGTGAAAGCCTATTCGGCGGCGGCGAGCTGGCCGCAGGCGCCGTCGATCTCGCGGCCACGGGTGTCGCGGACGGTCACCGGCACCCCGTGCAGCTCGAGCCGCCGCACGAACGCCCGCTCGTCCTCGGGCCTCGACGCGGTCCACTTCGAGCCGGGCGTCGGGTTGAGCGGGATCAGGTTGACGTGCACCAGCTTGTTCTTCACCAGCTTGCCGAGCAGGTCGGCCCGCCACTCCTGGTCGTTGATGTCCTTGATCAGCGCGTACTCGATGGAGACCCTGCGCTTGGTCTTGGCCGCGTACGCCCACGCCGCGTCGAGCACCTCGCGCACCTTCCACCGGGTGTTGATCGGCACCAGGGTGTCGCGCAGCTCGTCGTCGGGCGCGTGCAGCGACAGGGCGAGCGTGACGGGCAGACCCTCGTCGGCGAGCTTGCCGATCGCAGGGACCAGCCCGACCGTGGAGACCGTGACGCCGCGGGCGGAGATGCCGAGCCCCTCGGGGGCGGGGTCGGTGAGGCGGCGGACCGCCCCGATCACCGCCTTGTAGTTGGCCAGCGGCTCGCCCATGCCCATGAAGACGACGTTGCTGACCCTGCCGGGCCCGCCGGGCACCTCACCGGCGGCCAGCGCCCTCGCCCCCGAGACCACCTGCTCGACGATCTCGGCCGTGGACATGTTGCGCGTCAGACCCGCCTGGCCCGTGGCGCAGAACGGGCAGTTCATGCCGCAGCCCGCCTGGGAGGACACGCACATCGTGACCCTGTCGGGGTAGCGCATCAGCACCGACTCCACCAGCGCGCCGTCGAACAGCCGCCACAGCGTCTTGCGCGTGGTGCCCGCGTCGGTGCTCATCTCCCTCACGGAGGTGAGCAGCGGGGGCAGCAGCACCGACAGCTTCTCGCGGGCCGCGGCGGGCAGGTCGGTCATGGAGGCGACGTCGGTGGTCAGATGCGAGAAATAGTGGCGTGAGAGCTGGTCTGCGCGGAAGGGCTTCTCGCCGAGCTCGGCGATGGCGGCACGGCGTTCGGGCATCGTGAGGTCCGCCAGGTGCCTCGCGGGCTTGGCCCGCCGCGGTGCGGCGAACTGCAGCAACGGGCGCTCGGTCTTCTCGGCGGTCATGAGCCCTCTCTTTGATCTAAAGTCCAGATGTATGGCGATATACCGGTCGTCTGGCGAGGGGCAAACCGAGGTCGTCCTCACCGATGGGAACCCTTACGGGAGCCGCACTCTGGTGGTCGAACGCGACGAAGCGTCGTCGGTAGCTTACCTGTGCTCACCGGGCGGCGAGGTGCACGGAGCCGTCTGGCTGGCCAACCACCTGACCGCCCCCGAGGTGGTCGACCTGGCCAGGCTGAACGCCGGCGCGCCGCCGCTCATGCCCAGGCCCAACACCCGCCATCCCGAGGGACGGCACGCGCTGGGCCAGTTGACCACGCTGTGGTTCGAGGAGGGCGACGGCGTCGCCCTGTATGAGAACGACGAGCTGCTGGCGGTCATTCCTGGATGGGCCGACATGAGCAGGGGCATGCCCGGCTACGCGCGCGACGCGATCGGCGAGACACCGTTCGCCTGGGCGCTGCCCGAGGCGCTCGAGGGGTTACAGCCCAGGCTCACCCACGCGAGGGCCTACTGGCAGTGGCGCAACAGCGAGGGCTCATGGGCCTCCTTCCAGCAGTTCGTGATGGGCCACCTCGACCGCATCGTCGGCCCCGCGGGCCGCTACTGGGACGCCAGCGGGGAACGGCTGCCGACGGTCGGCATCACCGAGCGCCCGCCGTACGGCAAGCGAGGCGCCACGATCCTGTCGACGGTCGGCATGAGCTGCCAGCGCATGCCGACCGTCGAGCAGTGGATCGACAGGCCGCGCGCCTACGCCAGGATCGAGCTCGCGGTGGCCACGCACGGCGACCCGCGCGAGGCGGCGCTGCTGCTGGTGTGGCTGGCGCAGTACCCGTGGCACTCGGTGACGTGGCTGGGGCACGGGCACACCGCCAAGTGGTACCACGAGCCTTCGACCTTTCCGCTGGGCGGGCAGTACGACGGAGTGATCATGCTCGCGGACGCCAACGACAAGCCCGACATGTCGGGGTTCGGGTTCGGCGGCGAGGCGGTTCGATGGCTCTGGCTGGAACCATGGAACGGCGAGGCGTGATCACCTAACATGCCGGACATGACCGACCTCCAGATCGACACCACCTCCCCCAGCGTGGCTCGCATCTACGACTACTGGCTGGGCGGCAAGGACAACTTCGAGGTCGACAGGCAGGCCGCCGAGCAGCTGCTCAAGCTGGTCCCCGACGCCGTGGAGATGTGCCGCGACAACCGCGCCTTCCTGCGCAGGTCCGTCGAGCACCTGGCGGCCTCGGGCATCAGGCAGTTCCTCGACATCGGCAGCGGCCTGCCCACGCAGGAGAACGTCCACGAGGTGGCCATGCGCGTGGCCCCCGACTCGCGTGTCGTCTACGTCGACAACGACCCGATCGTGCTCGTCCACGGCAGGGCGCTGCTGGCCACCCACGAGAACACCACCGTCATCGAGGGCGACCTGCGCGAACCGGAGGCGATCGTGGCGGCCGCGGGCGCGCACCTCGACTTCGAGCAGCCGGTGGCCGTCCTGCTGCTGTCGATCGCGCACTTCGTCATCGACGACGAGGAGCTGGCCAGGATCATGGCGAGCCTGCGCGCGGCCGTGCGTCCCGGCGGCTACATCGTGATGTCGCACGCCTTCGCCGGCGAGCGCACCGGGGACGACACGGTCGAGGCGGTCCAGGAGGTCTACGCCAAGTCCGCGCCCGGTGGCCTCACCCCGCGCACCCGCGCCCAGATCAGCGCGCTGTTCGAGGGGATGGAGCTGCAGGAGCCGCACCTGGTGCCGGTCAACGCCTGGCGCACCCACCAGCGGCCCGACTTCTCCAAGCCGAGCACCATCGGCGTCGTCGCAAAGGCGGTCTAGCAGCCCGCGCGGGAGCGGTGAGGCCGGTCACGGGAGGCGGACCAGTCGTCGCGGAAGGCGGTCCGGAGCCAGGGCCGCCTAGAAGAACAGTGACAGCAGGAGCCACACCGGGATCAGCGTCGCCACGAGCGAGTCGAGCCTGTCCATGAGCCCGCCGTGGCCCGGCAGCAGCGTGCCCATGTCCTTGATGCCGAGGTCACGCTTGATCATCGACTCGACCAGGTCACCCAGCGTGGCCATGATCGCCGCCAGCACGCCGATCAGCGCGCCCTGCCAGATCTGACCGTCCATCAGCCAGACCACCAGCCAGGCCCCCACGGCCGTGCACGCGATCACCGAGCCCGCGAAGCCCTCCCAGGTCTTCTTCGGGCTGATGATCGACATCTTGTGCCTGCCGAACAGGACGCCCGCGAAGTAACCGCCGATGTCGCTGCTGACCGTGACCGCGATGAAGATCAGCACCCGGAAGTGGCCGTCGGGCTCGGCAAGCAGCAGCGGCACGAACCCGGCCAGCAGCGGCGGATAGGCCAGCGCGAAGACCGAGGCCGTGGCGTCGCGGACGTAGCCGTCCTGCCCGCCGTCGAACATCCGCCACAGCAGCAGCGCGAAGAGGAAGACGACGAACGTGCCCACCAGCCAGCTCGCACCGCCCCAGTAGGCGCCGCCCTGCATCACGGCCGTCGCCACCAGCACGGGGATCAACGGCACTCTGATGCCTCTGGTGGCCAGCGCCTGCACCACCTCGGCCGCTCCTACACCCACGGCGACCGCGACGACAGGGAGGAAGAGCTCCTTGATCGTCAGGAGGGAGATGATGACCAGCGCGCCCAGCCCCGCGCCCACCGCGATCGCGGCGGGCAGGTTCCTGCCGGCACGGCTGCCCGCCGTACGTTCTTCCACAGACTCTCCAACTCAGCGGTCAGACCGCCACGAGCCGTCTGATGCTTGATCTAATGGGAAACGTCTCAGACGTACTGCCGCTACGGTGGGGAGGCAGTCTGACGAACGTCTCCTGTTAGTAAGCCACGGCCCCCGCAACAAGCGAGGGCCGTGCGGAAGCGACCGACCGCTCAGACCTCGAGCAGCTCGGCTTCCTTCTGCTTGAGCAGCTCGTCGATCTTGGCGACGTGCTTCTGGGTGAGGTCGTCGAGCTCCTTCTCGGCGCGACGGACCTCGTCCTCTCCCGCCTCGCCGTCCTTGACCATCTTGTCGAGGGTCTCCTTGGCGGAGCGGCGGATGTTGCGGATGGAGACCTTGGCCTGCTCACCCTTGTTGCGCGCGACCTTGACGTACTCCTTGCGGCGCTCCTCCGAGAGCTCGGGGAAGTTGACGCGGATCACCGAGCCGTCGTTGCCGGGGTTGACGCCGAGGTCGGAGTCGCGGATCGCCTTCTCGATCGCCGTCATCGAGCCCTTGTCATAGGGCTGGATGAGGATCATGCGGGCCTCGGGAACATGGAACGAGGCCAGCTGCTGAATCGGGGTCGGCGAACCGTAGTACTCGGCGTTGATCTTGTTGAACATCGACGGGGTGACGCGACCCGTCCGGATGCTCGCGAAGTCCTCCTTCGCGACCGAGACGGCCTTGTCCATCTTTTCCTCGGCTTCGAGGAGAGTTTCGTCGATCACAGCGGCTCCCTGTCTATTGGTCGCTCACCTTCCTCACGCGCTTCGTGGTCCCTCCTCCGTCGGGGCCACTCCGCTCGCTGCGTCAGGCTCGCTCCCTATTTCCCTGCCGGACTCACCAGCGTGCCGATCTTCTCACCGCGGACCGCGCGCAGGATGTTGCCCTCACCCATCAGGTCGAAGACCACGATGGGCAGTTCGTTCTCCTTGCACAGGCTGATCGCGGTCTGGTCCATGACGGCGAGGTCGCGTACGAGAACCTCCGCGTAGTCGAGGTGGTCGAAACGGACCGCGTCGGGGTTCTTGCGCGGGTCGGAGTCGTAGACCCCGTCCACCTGAGTGCCCTTGAGCAGCGCCTCCGCGCCGACTTCGAGCGCGCGCTGGGCGGCGCAGGTGTCGGTGGAGAAGTAGGGGATGCCGAGGCCCGCGCCGAAGATGACCACGCGCCCCTTCTCCAGGTGCCTGATGGCACGGCGCGGCAGGAACGGCTCGGCGACCTGCTGCATGGTGATGGCGGTCTGCACGCGGGTCTCGATGCCGCGCTTCTCAAGGAAGTCCTGGAGCGCCAGGCAGTTGATCACCGTGCCCAGCATGCCCATGTAGTCGCCTCTGCCACGGTCGAGACCGCCGGCGGACAGGGCGGCGCCGCGGAACATGTTCCCGCCGCCCACCACGACCGCCACCTGAACGCCCTCACGGACGGCTTCGGCGATGGAGTCGGCCACATGCCCGACCACGCCTGGATCGATGCCCATCGGCTCGCCGCCGGCGAAAGCCTCGCCGGACAGCTTGAGCATGACCCTCTTGTACGACGAAGCCGCCGGCGTGACGGGCTCCTTGTTCTCCTGCACGGCGGCGGCCTCCTCGGGTGGTGTTTCCAGTAAAGCTGTCATCGTGGTGGGAGGCGACTGACACCCCCCACCAACGAGACTAAGCCTGGCCGACCTTGAATCGGACGAAGGCGAGCACCTCGACGCCGTTCTCCTCGGCGTACTTGGCGATCGACTTCTTGTTGTCCTTGACGAAGGCCTGCTGCAGCAGGGTGAAATCCTTGTACCAGCCGTTGACGCGACCCTCGACGATCTTGGCGATCGCGGCCTCGGGCTTGCCCTCGTCGCGCGTCATCTCCTCGAAGAGCGCGCGCTCCTTCTCGACGACGTCGGCGGGAACGGCCTCGGCGTTGAGGTACTTCGGCGCCATCGCCGCGGCGTGCTGCGCGATGTCCTTGGCGACGTCGGCGTTGGGCTTGTCGAGCTGCACCAGCACGCCGACCGCCGGCGGGAGCTGCGGGTCGGTCTTGTGCATGTAGGCGCCGATGTAGCCGCCCTCGAGGACCGCGAAGCGGCGGATCTCGATCTTCTCACCCAGCGCGGCGTTGGCCTCGTCGAGGTGCTCCTTGACGGACTTGCCTTCGAGGGAGGAGGCGAGCAGGGTGTCGACGTCGCCGGGCCTGGTGGCCAGGATGTGCTCGACGACCTGCGCGGCCAGCTCCTGGAAGCGCTCGCCCTTGGCGACGAAGTCGGTCTCGCAGTTGAGCTCGAGCAGCGCGGCGGCGGACTCGCCGTCCTGCTTGACGGCGACCAGGCCGTTGGAGGCGGTGCGCGCCTCACGCTTGCCGACGTCCTTGGCGCCCTTGAGGCGCAGGATCTCGACGGCGCGGTCGAAGTCGCCCTCGGACTCCTCCAGCGCCTTCTTGCAGTCCATCATGCCGGCGGCGGTCAGCTCGCGAAGCCGCTTGACATCGGCCATGTTCACGGAAGCCATGTGCATTTCCTCGTGGGATCGGTCGTGGATCGGGTGTGCACCCGAAAAGCCTCAGTGCCGGTGCGACCGGCGTGGGTACGGCTCGCACGCGTGGCGCGAGCCGTACCAGCGCATGCCCTTAGGCCTGCTCGGTCTCGCCCTCGGCCTTGGCCTCGGTCTCAGCCTTGGCCTCGGTCTCAGCCTCGACACCGGCCTCGGCCTCGGCCGGAGCGGCCTCGGTCTCGGCGGTGACCTCAGCGTCGTCCTCGGCGACGGCCTCAGCCGCGACCTCGGCCTCCTCGGCCTTCTGCTCGCCCGAGCCCTGCTCGATGAGCTCGCGCTCCCACTCGGCCAGCGGCTCGGCGGCGGCGGGCTTCTCGTCGCCGCGAGCGGCGCCGGAGCGGGCCATGAGACCGGCGGCGACACCGTCGGCGACGACGCGGGTCAGCAGACCGACGGCGCGGATGGCGTCGTCGTTACCCGGGATCGGGTAGTCGACCTCGTCGGGGTCGCAGTTGGTGTCGAGGATCGCGACGACCGGGATGCCGAGCTTCTTGGCCTCGGAGATCGCGATGTGCTCCTTCTTGGTGTCGACGATCCACACCGCGCTGGGCACGCGGCCCATGTCGCGGATGCCGCCGAGCGTGCGCTCGAGCTTCTCCTTCTCGCGGCGGCGCATGAGGAGCTCCTTCTTGGTGAGCCCCGAAGCGGCCACGTTGTCGAAGTCGAGCTCCTCGAGCTCCTTCAGACGCTGGAGCCTCTTGTGCACGGTGGAGAAGTTGGTGAGCATGCCACCCAGCCAGCGCTGGTTGACATACGGCATGCCGACGCGGCCTGCCTGCTCGGCGATGGCCTCCTGAGCCTGCTTCTTCGTGCCGATGAACAGGATGGTGCCGCCGTGGGCGACCGTCTCCTTGACGAAGTCGTAGGCGCGGTCGATGAACGACAGCGACTTCTGCAGGTCGATGATGTAGATGCCATTGCGCTCGGTGAAGATGAAGCGCTTCATCTTCGGGTTCCACCGGCGGGTCTGGTGGCCGAAGTGAACACCGCTCTCGAGGAGCTGTCGCATGGTGACGACGGGGGCCATGTGCTGGTCCTCCAGTTTCTCGGTTGTGCCGCGGCAGCCGTACGGCCTGCCGCCCTGATGCCCCGCACCCGTTCCTGCCGGCCTTGCGGCCGGACCGAGGGACCGGTTTGCGACGGGGCATGCGAAGTCGGCCTGTCACTGACAGGCCACCGAAAAGCATACCTCCAGAGGAGGCCCGGCCTGACCGTCATGCCTGGCACGACCGTCTGACTACCGGAGGGTTCCGCGCACGTCAGCCCGCGTCGTGGTCCTCGGTCGGCAGGCCCGGCCTCGGCGGGTCGACGAGCGGGAACAGGGATGTGTGCGTCACGACCTCGCGGGCGCCTTCGGGCGGGTCGGTCCTGCGCAGGGTGAGGTAGGGCTCGATGAGCTGCTCCATCCGGTCACGCAGCTCGGCCGCCTCGGCGGCGGTCATCATCAGGTAGGCCCGCCGCCAGTTCGAGACGTCACGCCACTCCTGCGGCTCGGTGTCGAGCGCGGCCATCCCCCGCCTGATCTCGCGCTGGCTGTCGGCCAGGATCATGTCGACCAGCAGTTGCTTGGCCTCCTTGACCATGGGCTCGTCCTGGGGCTCCCTCTCGATGGAGACGCCCTCCTTCACCGCCTGCCAGACCCTCTCCCTTCCGTCGCCTCGCGGCGGCGCGTCCTCCACGAAGCCGTACTTCGCGAGCATCCGCAGGTGGTAGCTGGCGGCGCTGGGCGTGACCCCGACGACCTCGGCCAGTTCGGTGGCGGTCGCGGCGGGCTGCCGTCCCAAATAGTTGATCATGGCGAGCCTGGCCGGGTGGGCCAGCGCCCGCATGGCTTTGGGATCGCTCAGCGGCTTGCGGCTGTCATGGCTCACGACAGAAACCTACCTGAAGGGTTGCCTTCATAGTTATGAAGGATTACTTTCACAACTATGAAGCAAACCCTTCAGGACTCCCTTCCGCTTCGCAGACAGCGCGACTACCGCCTCCTCTGGACCGCCAGGACGGTCTCCATCACCGGCTCGGAGGTCTCCAAGCTGGCCGTCCCGCTGACCGCCGTGACCCTGCTGGCCGCCTCACCCGCGCAGATGGGCGTCCTGACCGCGCTGGCCTTCCTGCCCGCGCTGCTGTTCGGCCTGCACGCGGGCGCCCTGGCCGACAGACTCAGCCGGCACCGCCCGCTGATGATCGCCTGCGAACTCGTCTCCGCCTTCGCGGCGCTGATGGTGCCCCTCGCCTGGTTCGCCGGGGTCCTGAGCGTCCCGCTGCTGGCCGCCGTCGCCCTCGTCATCGGTACGGCGGGCGTCGTCTTCAAGGCGGCCAACTTCCCCCACCTGGCCGCGGTCATCCCCGCCGAACAGCGGACAGAGGCGATGGCCGGCTTCCACGCCTCCTACTCCGTCGCCTCGATCGCGGGGCCAGGCCTCGCGGGAGTGCTGGTGCAGATGCTCACCGCGCCACTTGCCGTCCTGATGGAGGCGCTGTCGTTCCTGGCCTCGGCGCTGATGCTGCGCGCCATCCGCACCCCCGACGACCACGAGCCGAGCCGGTCGCGCGGCATGTGGCGCGACATCGTCGAAGGACTGCGCGTCAGCCTCACCCAGCCCGTGCTGCGCGCCATCCTCGGCGCGGGCGTGACCCTGAACTTCTTCGCGATGGCCTACATCGCCATCGCCATCCTCTACATGCTGCAGGTCCTGCACCTCCCGCAGGGCGTGATCGGCGCGCTCACCGCGGTGTCCGGCGTAGGCGGGCTGATCGGCGCGTGGGCGACCACCAGGCTCGTCAAGCGGTACGGCGAGAACAGGGTGATGGTCTACGCGATCCTGCTCTTCCCCGTGGACATGCTCACGGTGGGCCTGGTGCGCGGGCCGCTCTGGGTCACGATCCCCATCATGGCCACGACAGGACTGCTCATCGGCGCCACGGTCATCGCCTTCGCCACCTGCATGAACGTCGTCGCCATGCGGGAGGCGCCGGCCGAGGTGATGGGCCGCGTCAACGCCACGATGACCTTCGCCATCCAGGGGGTACTGGCCCTCGGCGGTCTGTTCGGCGGGCTGCTGGCCGAGGTGGTGGGGCTGCGCGCGGTCGTCCTGGTCTGCGCGGCCGGCACGTCCCTCGCGATCTTCTGGATCTGGGGCTCTCCGCTGCGCCCCCGGCGCAGGCGCGGCGCGGCCGAAGGCGAGGACGCCGATCCGGTGAGAAGCAGGGCGCTGAGAGAACTCGCCTTCACCAGGATCCGCACCGTCTAGGCATGCGATTCGTCCCCGGCATCGCGCTGCCGACACACGGGTGCCTCTTCACCCGCCCTCCAGAGCGGCGCTACACCTCTCTCGCGCGCTGCGCGTCGTCCCGCCACACGGGCAGGTCGGCGCCCTGCCGTGGCGGCGGGCTCGTCCACCCGGGCCTCCTGCCGCCGATCCGTCCGGGCGGCAGGACGTATGTCAGCCGTCCGAAGTCGCTGTCCATCTCGCCCAGCGACCCCGTGGCCTCCAGCCGGTCGGCGGGTTCGGGTTCGCCTCTGCCCAGCTCGTCCAGCCACTGCGCGGTCCTCGCCAGGCTCAGCCGTACCCGCCAGGACCCGCCCTCCGCCCGCCGCCTCAGCAACGCCGCGATCGCCCCGAAGGCCGCCAGGTATCCTGTCGCATGGTCCAGCACCTGGGCGGGGAGCGGGCGCGGCGGATCTCCGCCCGCGATGCCCGTCGCCATCTGGACCAGGCTGTCGAACCCGCGCCCTCCCGTCGGGCCGTAGGCGGTGATGTCCACGCTCACCAGCCCCTGCGTGCGCTCGGCCAGCTCGTCCACGATCCCCAGCGTGCCCGGTCTCACGGCCCTGACCACCACGTCGGCGGACCCGACCAGGCCCGCGAGCGCCCGCCGTCCCTCGGACGAACGCAGGTCGAGGTGGCACGACCGCTTCCCGAAGGCCGTGCTGATCACCAGCCCGGGAACCTCGGGCAGGTCGGGCGCCCCCACCTTGAGCACGTCCGCCCCGTAGGCGGCCATCGTCCTGGTGGCCACCGGCCCGGCGATCACCCTGGTGAGATCGAGCACCCGCACCCCGTCCAGCGCCCTCCCTCCCTCTCGCCCCGCCCGGCCTCCTCCGAGGGGCCACCCGTGAGGGGATCCGCCGTCTCCCGGCACACGGGTCACCTCGACGAGCGGCGTCCGGGCGACAGTGCGCGCCCGCGGGTCCTCACGCCACTCCTGCGGCGTCCGCAGCGCCGCGGCGCACCCGTTCCGCTCGGTCACCCTCCGCTCGACCTCCAGCGCCGTACGGCTCGCGCACGCCCGCCGTACCGCCTCGCGGTCCGAGCCCCGCGGCAACCCCAGCGCCCGCAGCGCCGCGTCACGGTGATGATCGAAGTTGCAGTGCAGCCGGACCCATCCGTCAGCGGTCCTGTAGTCGCCCGACAGCTCGGCCCACAACTCCCCCTGCTCACCATCGATCCTGAAATACCGCTCATCCCGGAAGGCGACCAGAGCCTCCCTGACCGACACCTCGGCCTCCGTTCCCAGCACCGCCGCCGCCGCTGCCGTCGCAGCCCCCACCGAGACGGCCGCCGCCACCTCCACCCGGTACGCCGAGGGCAGCCGCGAACCGTCGTCCGTGACCCGCACCTCGGGCAGCGTCACCCCTGCCGACGTCCCCAGCTCCTGGATCAGCTTCGCGGTCACCCGCGGTTCAGCTCCTCCGCGAGCAGGTCCATCAGCAGGCCATCGTGGAAGGCGCCGGTTCTCGGGTCCCGCTCGTAGGCCCGCATCACGCCCACGCGCCTGAAGCCCACCTTCTCGTAGGCCCTGATGGCCGCCGTGTTGTGCGCGGCGGGGTCGATGGTGAGCCTGTGATGGCCTCTCACGTCGATCAGCCAGGTCGCCAGCGTCCGCACCGCCTCCGCGCCGTAGCCCTGACCGTGGTATTCGGGATCCAGGAAGATGTCGATGCCCGCGCTGCGGTACTGCGGGTCGTCCTCCTCGTCGTACTGGATCGCGCCGATCACCCTGCCGTCGAGGGTGACGGCCAGCATGCCGTCCAGGTCGTCGACCTCACCCCACCACCTGGCCACCTCGGGGGTGGCGAGGATCCGCCGTAGTGCGGGCCCGTCGTCAGGAACGGCCTCGCGCAGCACCAGCCTGCGCCCTTCGATCTCCATGACCACCAGCATGGCACCGCCCCCGCCACCACCCGGCCCCCGCAGCAGCCCAGCCGCCCAGCGCTCAGCGCTCAGCGCTCACCGCATTCGTCCACCGATCCATCCCCAGCCTTGCTCTCGGAGCCCCGTCCACCCACACCCCGCTTCCCCGTCTCCGCCCGTCCCCCCACACCCCCGCTCATCCGTCTCCGCCCGTCCATCCGCAGCCCCGCTCGTCCGCCCGCAGCCTCGCTCTCAGAGCCCAGTCCGTCCGCAGCCCGCTCCCAGCGCCCGGTCCGTCCACAGCACCACTCCCAGCGCCCCGTCCATCCACAGAACCCCGTTCACCGGCCACCTCCACCCTGGCCGCTGCCACCGTTGCCCCCATGGCCTGCCCTCCCCCCACCCACGCGGCTGCCGCGTCCAACAGCGCCGGTCTCCGAGGCACCAGCCCGCCGCGCTCCCTTCCTCTCCGACACCGGGCGCTCCGCCGCTGCGCCGTGCTGTTGGCGATCACCGTGGCGGTGCTGCTCCTGGCCCCCACACCTGCCGCCGCCGACCCGCCCGACTGGCGTTGGCCCCTGCCGGGACAGCCCAGAATCCTGCGCCCCTTCAACCCGCCGCCCGAACCATGGCGTTCAGGCCACCGCGGCGTGGACCTCGCCGCCTCCCCCTCCACCGCAGTCCTGGCGCCCGGCCTGGGCACCGTCACCTACGCCGCCCCGCTGGCGGGCAGGGGTGTGGTCTCCGTGCTCCACCCAGGCGGCCTGCGCACCACCTACCTCCCCGTCCAGGCGTCGGTACGGCGCGGCCAGACGGTCTCCGCAGGCGACCGGCTGGGCGTCGTCGAGGCGGTCCCTGGTCACTGCGCGGAGTCCTGCCTTCACTGGGGACTGCTGCGCGGCCCCCGCTACCTGGATCCCCTGCTCCTGCTCGCCTGGGCGCCGATCCGCCTCCTCCCCCACTGGCACCTACCACCCACCCCGTCCACAGGGATCCTCCTGCCAAGCGATACGACCACCACCCCTCCCCAGAGACCCACCTCGCAGAGCGACTAGGAACGACCACCCCGCCCGAAGCAGGACCCGCTCCTCACCCAAGGCAGGATGCTGCTCCTCCACAGGGCAGCCCTTGCTCCTCACAGAGCGCTCCCAGGCGAGCCTCGCGTCCGAGGACCGAAGGACCACTAGAGGCCACCCCTCCCCAAGGACACCCGCCCATGGCAGGGCGAACACGGAGCGCCCCTGCCAGCCGAAGGCCCCCAGCAGGGGACACAAAGCGACCGCCCCTCCCGCCCGGGGGCCCCCGAGGGGACACAAAGCGACCACCGCTGCGGGGGAGCTCCCTGCTCAAGAAACCCGAAGCGACTACCCCGGTCAGGGAGACGGCCGGGCAGGAGAACCCATGAGCCACCCTGCCGAGCAAGGGCTTCCAGACAGGCAGACACGAAGCAACCATCCCAGCCAGGGAGGCCCCTGGGCAGAGGGACAGGAGGCGACAACTCGTGCCGGAGGAGGCCGATGGGCAGGAGAACACGAAGCGACCTCCCCTGCCGAGCAAGGGCTTCCAGACAGGGAGACACGAGGCGACCACCCTGCCGGGGATGCTGCTGGGCAGGAGAGACGAGGCGACAAAGGCGACCGCCTTTGCTAGGGCACTTTCTGACAGGGGAAACACGCGGAGACCACCGCTGCCCTGGGCGGGACTCCTGCGCGAGGTGAGTGCGGACCTCCGCCGCGGTCCGGGGGCTGCCGCTCTCGGCGGCCGAGCTCCTCCTCGGGAATGCTCTTGGCAAGACGAGGACGGGCGGTATCCCTCCTTGGTGATCGCCTCAGGTCAAGCGCGGGGATGGGCCTGCTTGTAGGCGGCTCGCAGGCGCTCGATCGACACGTGTGTGTAGATCTGGGTGGTGTTCAGCGACGCGTGCCCCAGCATCTCCTGCACGCTCCGCAGATCGGCCCCACCTTCGAGCAGGTGGGTCGCCGCGCTGTGCCGTAGTCCGTGGGGGCCCATGTCAGGCGCCCCGTCGACCTGCCCCAACCGGGCATGCACAATTCGCCGTACCGTCCCGGCGTCGATGCGTCCGCCCCGCGCTCCGAGGAACAGCGCGGGCCCTGACCCCTCCCGGATCCAGCGAGGACGTCCGTGCACGCACCACCGGTCCACCGCCCGCAAGGCCGGCAGACCGAACGGCACCGACCGCTCCTTGCGCCCCTTGCCCAGCACCCTGACGACGTGACGGTCCCTGTCCACGTCGTCCACGTCCAGCGCGCACAGTTCGCCGACCCGCACCCCAGTCGCGTACAGCAGCTCCAGGATCGCCTGATCGCGAAGTTCCTTGGGCTCGCTGCCCTGCGGCGCGTCGAGGACGGCCTGCGCCTGCTCCTGATCGAGTACGGCAGGCAGCGCCCGTGCCGCCTTCGCACTCCCCAGGAGCAGCCCTGGATCGTCGGCCAGCCAGCCACGGCGGTGTGCGAAGGCCGTGAAGGTCCTGACGCATGCCGTACGACGCGCCAGGGTCGCCCTGGACAATCCGGCCGCGTGCTGCTCGGCCAACCATCCTCTGAGCACCGCGATGTCGAGCCCGGCCAGCTCTCCCCCAAGATGCGCCATCAGGGCGGCCAGGTCCGAAAGGTAGGCGCGCACAGTGTGCGGCGACAGATCGCGTTCGAACCGGAGATGCTTCTTGAACTCGGCCAGCACCTCATCGACATCTGGCATCCACAATCCCCTTCCGTGATCTCACCCATCCGAGATGTCCCGCCCGAGATGTCCCCTCTCAAGGGTCGCCTTCTCTGCCCCCACGGATCCACCTTCCCGTGATCCTTCCCTTTCCATCCACCCCTCGCGATCCACCCACGCGAGCTGCCGCTCTCAAACCGCCCACCCTGACCCCACCGCGGCCCACCCCTGTGCTCTCCCCCAACGCACACCACCCCTGGAGCCGCCCTCTCACAAGACGCCCACCCTGGCCCCACCGCGGCCCACCCCCGTGATCTCACCCAACGCAAACCGCTCCCGGACCCGCCCTCTCACAAGACGCCCACCCTGGCCCCACCGCGGCCCACCCCCGTGATCTCACCCAACGCAAACCGCTCCCGGACCCGCCCTCTCACAAGAC